>CANQUF010000016.1 GCA_947626975.1 uncultured Clostridia bacterium | reverse complement strand
ATTCGACAACATTTAAAAAACGAGCAAAGCTTTATGGGAGTAGCTTTTGCTCGTTTTAACTGTCAAAGTCAAGATATTATATATATATTATATTATTATTCATAAATATTTTATACATAAATTTTAACACTAAATTACAACTAATTCAACTTTTTTATTCATAAATTAATTAATTTGGAATTACATTAATAATTATATTTTTTATTTCTGAAAATTTATTTAATATTTCTTCTTTTATAATGCTAGTTATATTATATATATTATTCAATGAACATTTTCCATCCATTGATATATTAATTATAGCAATATAATTACAACTTAATTTCCTTGATATTATTGAATTTACATTTTGGATTCCATCAAATTTTTCTATATAATTTTTTATTTCATTTATTGTCTTTTCATCCATACTAATATCTATTAATACTTCACATGATTTTAAAAATATTTTCATACCACTTATTCCAATTAAAAATGATAAAAATACGCCACATATACCATCCATGTAGCCAAAGCCCATATAGCTAATTACTATACTAAATATAGTAAATAATGTAATAATACAATCATTTCTATGATCAGTCATTATTGCTTTTATTATAATGCTATGTGTTTTTATATATTTATTTCTAGTATATATGTACAAACTAAATTTAATTGTTACATTTATTATACAAACTATTAAAACAGTATATGAAAATACCATTTTATCTAACTTAATTAAGCTCTCTATTGATGAAATTAGCATAATTATACAAGCTATCATCATAAATATTCCAATTATTAAAGAAAATATATATTCTATTTTACCATATCCATATGGATGCTTTTTATTGCAATCTTTTAGGGCAATTTTAGAGCCAATATATCCTAAGATTGATGATAAGGAATCGCTTACACTATGAACTGAATCTACTATTAATGAATGAATAGAAAATATGTGCCCTATAATAAATTTTGCTAAAAAAAGAAATATGTTAAAAATTATTCCAATTACACTTACTTTTGTTATATATTTATTATTTAATACCTCTATATCCACATAAAACACCACTCTATATTAAAATAAAAGCAAGTGTTTTTTATTTACTTGCTTCTATATATAATATTATTTTTATTTGTTTTTGTTAATATTTAAAGTAGCAATATGTTATTATTATAACAAAAAAAATACTGGTATGCACTAATATAGTACATACCAGAAATAATTTTACTTAAGGATATGAGTTTTTCTAAACTCATCAGAGCCTATTCTATACCCTTTGTAATTTTCTTCGTCTTCAACAACGAAGACATCTCCACAAAGGAGTTTGGTTTTGACGCCTTCTTCATTATATGAAGCATGGCAAAGAATAAAACCTTCTTCTCCAATCTGTTCTTCACCAATAATAATTACTTTTCGGTCCTCAGATGGTGCAAGACTCGCACTTATCTCAGAGCCTGCATTAAGTACAGGTTGAAGTTCCTCTTTTTGAGCCTCTTTCAAATGTACTGGATTTGAAAGCAGTCTTGCAGCCTTTTCAGGAGATACTGCGTACAAATCATATTGACCTGACTCAGATATTCCATTTATGAGCCGCACTACTGCGATCCAATTTTGGTCGTATGAAGCACCTTTTGGTTCCTCCTTGGTTCTAATGATAACATTTCCGTTATCATTTCGCCAGATAAAACCTTTTAGATCTCTTAAAGCGCCTACAGGACCAAGACCTATTGTAAGAACGGGAAGCTTAACAGCTTCTACAATTCTTTGTCCCATACTCTCAAATAGTACCCTATTTTCCATATCTTTTTTAATTTCTGCCATGGTAATTACCTCCACTATTTATTTTTTTAGTCATTTGGCATATTTACTGACTACAGTTATATTATAGCATACTTTACATAAAAAATCAATAATTTTATAATACTTACCTCTGTAAAACTTCTAATGTGGATTAGGATGCACTATTACATCTTGAACATATTTAAAGTTTTTAATTATTTCACTTTTAATAATTCCACATATTTTATGTGCTTCATTTAAAGTCTTTTTGCCATCCAAAGAAACTTTTAATATAACAATATATTTACTACCTACAGGTTTAGATATAATACTGTCTACATGAATAATATCTTCTTTTAATTCTACCATTTTTATAATTTCTTCCTGTTCTTTTTTAGAAATATTTGTATCCATTAAAATTTTATACGATTCAAATAATATCTTAATTCCAACATATATTATCCAAACTGATATACATATTCCGACAATTCCATCCACAAAATAAATTTTAAAATAACCAAATGCTATACTTATAATAGTAGCCAAAGTTAGAAAAATATCATTTCTATGATCTTCCATACTTGCTTTTATCAAAATACTATTACATATTTTATATTTTCTTTTACACCATAAATATAGAACAAATTTAGTAATTATAGTTATAACAGATACTAAAATTAACCATACTGATAATATTATTTCATTATGAGATACAATACTTCTTATGGAATTATCTATCATTAAAATTGAAGCTATTATCATAGAAATTCCAATAAAAAATGAAAAAATATATTCTGCTTTTCCGTGACCATATGGATGATCATAATCTTCAGGTTTTGAAGAAATTTTTGCACCAACATATGATATTACTGAAGCAAGTATATCACCTGCACTATTTAGACCATCTGCAATCATTGCTTGACTTTTTGAAAATATACCTATAGCAAATTTTATAATTAATAAAAATAAATTAGCTAAAACACCTAATATACTCGTATTTTTTGTAATATTTGCTTTATTTTCTTGTTGCATATTATCACCATGTTATATTTATTTTGATATATCATCTAAATTTAGTTCAACATTATATACTTCATAGTCTTTATCAACTATGCTTACTTCTAAATTTTCTATGAATAATGTAGCCTTAAAATCTTTTATAGAACTATTAATTGCATTATTTAATTCTTCACTTACTCCTATTGATAAATTTTTTATAGGTGTTTTTAAAGATACGTTATTATTTGTTTTCTCTCCTCTTGCCACACTTATTATCTCTATTATTTTATTACCATTTTTTATTTCATTTTCAAAGTTATATTCTAAAGGTTTAATTTGTGTTGTATGAATAGATATATTATTGTGATATAATTCTTGGAATATTTCTTCTGTAATAAATGGAAAAAATATACTAAAATCTTGTAATAATTTATATAATAGTATGTATACTGTTTTTTGTCCACTATATCTTGCAATATCTCCAAACTCTTCAGGTCGATATAATCTATGTTTAACTATCTCAATATAATTATCACAAAATTCCCAAAAGAACTTTTCTAATATATTTAAAGCTAAACCTACTTCATATTCTTCTAAATAATCAATAAATTGCTTTTCAGTTTCTTGGAAACGACCTAAAATCCATTTATCAATATATTCATAATTACTAAATTCTTTATCCTCATAATCACTTAAATGCATTTCAACAAATTTAGAAACATTCCAAATTTTATTTATTAATTTTTTGCCACGAAGCAAAGTTTCATCACTAAATACAATATCTGTTCCAAGTCTACCTGTTCCTGCCCAATACCTAATTACATCAGCAGAATATTGTTTTATCAAATCAAGTGGTTCATGTTTACTGTTACCCTTACTTTTACTAATTTTTTCACCTTTATTTGCCATTACAAATCCAGACACCATAACACTATCCCATGGTTTTTGTCCAAAATGGTAAAAACTTTTTACTATTGTATAGAAATCCCATGTTCTAATAATTTCACTTGCATTTGTTCTTAAGCTCATAGGTTTTAATATATCTTCAAAATTTTCTTTTTCGCCGTATCTCATGTTTATAAGAGGAGTAACAGAAGATGTTGCCCAAGTATCCATTACATCAGTTTCAGGTACAAATTCATGGCAGTGACATTTAGGACATTTATCTATTTTTGGTAAATCAACTAAAGGATTAACTGGTAAATCTTTTTTATCAGCAAAAATAGGTTCTCCACATTCTTTACAATACCATATTGGGAATGGTACACCAAAATATCTTTGCCTTGATATACACCAGTCCCATGCTATATTATTTACCCATTCATCATATCTAGAATGCATATATGATGGATACCATTTAATTTCATTTCCAATTCTTAAAAAATCCTCTTTATGATTCATTATATCAATAAACCATTGGTTCATTACTGAATATTCAACTTCTTTTCCACATCTTTCATGAGTTTGAACTTCATGCTCTATTTCTTCTATTTTTACTACGTATCCACCTGCTTGTAAATCTTCAATTATCTTTTTTCTAGCTTCTTTTATTTTTAATCCACCATAATTTGGAACACTATCTATTATTCTTCCATTATCAGTGAAAATATATTTTAATGGTAAATTGTATTTTTTCCACCATTCTATATCTGTTTGATCTCCAAAAGTACAACACATAACAACTCCAGTACCTTTATCCATTGCCACCTTTTCATCAGCTAGTATTGGTACTTCTACATCTATTACTGGAATATGAGCAGTTTTACCAATTAAATGTTTACGTTTTTCATCATCAGGATTTACGAATACACAAACTATAGCTGGTAGTAATTCTGGTCTAGTTGTAGCTATAGTAAACTCCTCATTATCTTCTACAGTTTTAAAATTAATATAATTAAAAGTGGTTTTTACTGTTTTAGTTTCAAGTTCTGCTTGTGCTATTGAAGTTAAACATTCATTGCACCATAAAGCAGGACTTTCTTTATGATAACAATGTCCTTTTTCTACTAAATCTAAAAATGATGCTTGACTTATTTTTATAGTAGATGGACTTACTGTTTTGTAATGTATATCCCAATCTGTACTTACACCCATTTTATTAAATAGATTTTGAAATTCTAATTCATATTTATCTGTAGTTTCATAACATAATTTAGAAAATTCTTCTCTTCCTATTTCATGAGCTCTTTTTCCTTGTTCTTTTTCAACTAATCTTTCACTAGGTAGTCCATTATCATCAAATCCAAATGGGTAAAATACATTATATCCGCAAAGTCTTTTATACCTAGCTAACATTTCTGTTTGAGTATATGAAAACATATGTCCAATATGTATTTTACCACTAACAGTTGGTGGTGGTGTATCTATTGAATATACTTTTTTCCCATTTTTCTTAAAACTATAAACATTATTTTCCTTCCAGTAATCTAACCATTTTTGTTCCTTTTCTTCTGGATTATATTTTTTATCTAACATATTTTTCTCTCCTTCCTTATTTAATTAAATTATAAGCTTAAAATATATTATTTAAAATAGTATATAAGTGTAACTGCAATTATTGAAATTGCAAATCCAGATATTTTTACTATTTTAACTGCTAAGTTTTCATTTTTACTATTAAATCTATTTTTTACTATAAATCTTGAATTAAATATTAAAACTACACCCAAAAATAACAGTAAAAGTGCCATAATTGTTACTACATTTATTACCATAACTATCACCATTTCTTATATATATTAAACAGTCATTTATCCTTAATATCTAAGGACGAATGACTGTTATCCGCGGTACCACCTTAATTCATATATACTAATATATATGCACTTTATACAATTAACCGATTGTAAACGGAATACACTTACGCAAAATTTAATTTCTTCAGTATATCAGCTCCAAAGCTACATTCAAGTATATCTTTCATAAGAAATCTCTCAACTTATAGATTTCTCTCTCTTTATGCGATTATACTTTACTCCTCTTTTTCACAGCTTTTAATATATTTTCACATATTATATCATATGTTTTTTTCTTTTTCAAGTTATCGAATTTAAAATTATAAATATTATTGTTGGTTTGTCAAACATAATTTTTTTATTATTTATATTAAAAGTCTTGATTTTAGACCTATTTTATGTTAAAATACTTAGGTAATTAGTTAAATTGTACAGTCAAGGAGGTGTACTAATGCCAAATATAAAATCTGCAAAAAAAAGAGTTAAAATAATTGATAAAAAAACTGCTTTAAATAGAGCTAATAGAAAAAAATATAAAGAAGCTGTAAAAGCATTTGAAGCTGCTGTATCTTCTAACGCTGATAACAAGCAAGAATTATATACTAAAGCTGTTAGTTCAGTAGATAAAGCTTGGTCAAAAGGTGTTCTTAAGAAAAATACTGCTGCAAGAAAAAAAGCAAGCCTAGCTAAATTATTAAATAAATAATAAATTAAAAATATTCGTCAAGGTATTAATAATATAATTACTTTGGCGAATATTTTTATTATTTCCAAAATATTTTTTGTTTTTATATTAAAATTTTCTAATAGTTTTTGGTAATATTGAATATATATAATAAATTTGTACAAAATATTAATATTATACAAATTAAAATTATATTGAAAGGATATTATTATGATAATGTTACTAAAAATAACTCTTACTTCATTAGGCTCAATTACTTTATTATTTATTCTTACTAAAATAATGGGATGCAGAGAAATGTCACAACTTAGTATGTTTGATTATATAAATAGCATAACAATAGGCTCTATTGCTGCTGAAATGGCTACCTCTTTAGAAGATAACTTCTTAGAACCACTTTCTGCAATGATAATATATTCATTAGTAATTATATTAATTGCTTTTATGGCACAAAAATCTTTAAAATTTAGGAGATTTATAAATGGTAAATCAATGATTCTTTATGATAATGGTATATTATATAAAGGAAATTTTAAAAGATCAAAACTAGATATTTGTGAATTTTTAATAGAATGTAGAGATAAAGGTTTTTTTAATATTGCAGATATACAAACTGCTATTTTAGAGCCAAATGGTAAAATAAGTATATTGCCTAAAGCAGTAAAAAGATATACTACTCCAGAAGATTTTAATCTAGAGCCTACCCAAGAACAAAGAGTATCTAATATAATATTAGATGGTATTATTTTAAAAGAAAATCTAAAAGCTACCGGTAATAACGAAACATGGCTTAATAATAAATTAAAAGAGCAAAATATAACCAATATAAAAGATATTTTTTTAGCTACTTGTGATTGTGATAATAATATATCTATATATACTAAAGTAAATCTAAAAAATAAACATGATGCATTTATATAAAAAGGTATAAGTCTATATATTTTAATAGACTTATACCTTTTTTAATATTAGTTTAAATTTGCTTTACAAAGAGCCTTTACATACCAGTCATTAGTCTCTACTAATAACTCTTTTATAAGAAGCTCATTAGTAAGCCTTTTCAAAGCTATATCTAACAATATTCTATTTTTTTCTTTTAAAATAAAGGTTTTTATCATTCCTTGATTTTGTATACTTTCAATCATAGCTTTTTTTACAAAAAAGTCCTCTTCTTGAAAAATATAGTTATAAAGAATTCTCTCATCTTCTATACACTTAACGGCGGCCTCTCTATTTTTAGGATCCTTATCCTGTTGTAATACTAATTCCAGTATTTCAGAAGAATTGATCCTTTCTATTGCCATTCTTCTTACGTAAGAATCTTTATTCTGAATAGCTATCTTTTCAAGAAATTCTCTGTCATTTATTATTTTAACAGCTTCTGCTTTTACCCTATAATCCTCCTCATCATCTAAAATGATCGTAGATAAAAACTTTATTTGAGAACCATCAAGAAGTGATACGGCCAAGGCTTTTATTTTATAAGATTTTTCATTTTTTATAATCTCATAAATGCATTTTAAATCTTTTACCCTTTTTAGCGCCTCATACCTTACATCCTCATATAAGGAATTTTGTGCGATTTGCTCTATCAAATCCTTTCTTTTAATGTTTTCAAGAGCAAAATGACGTACGTTATAATTAGGAGAATGTATTGCAATTCGTGAAAGGATAGTTTCAGATTTTACTTTTTTTACTGCCTCCTCTTTTAGCAAAGGATCTCCAAATAACGCCATTTCAATTATAAAATTTTGATTGTCTAGCTTTTTAAAAGCTAGCTTTTTATTATATATAGAGCCATCGAAGCAAACAACATCAATTAAAGTTGCAAGATCATCACATTTGTCTATAGCTAAATATCTCACCTTTTCATCATAATCGTTTTTAGATATATAATTTATCATATCTTTGTTCTCTAGATGTTTTAATGCAGCTATCCGAACAGAAGGATCGTCATTTTTTAATGCAATAAATTCTAGGAACGCCTGATCATTTACTATCTTTTCTACTGCCTTTTCTTGTATAATTGGTATACAATTTTTATATACCACTTCTTTTAAAAGACTTTCAGATACTACATTCTCTAGCGCAGCAACTTTTACCACTGGACTACAACAGTCCGATAAAAGTATTTGTTTTAAAATTTCTTCATCTGTGATTCTTTGAGCTACATAAACATTTAACTCATCGCTATCACTTACACTTAAAACAATATTAAGCAAAGCTTTTGAGTCCCCCTCTGAAATAAAATTCTCTGCAACCTGTCTTCTTGAAATAATATTCATAAAAAATCTCTCCTTTAAAAAATTTTTTATAGGCAATTAAATCTACGTTTATATTATACCATAATTTTTTAAAAAGTCAACAAAATATCAGTAAAATTATAAAATAAAAAGAATTATATTTACATAAATTGAAAACAATAAAAATAACTTAGTAAAAAATCACTTCTTACTAAGTTATTTTCATATCTAATCAAGTGTTAATATTAATGGTTCATTTTTTGTTATTACAATAGTATTCTCATAGTATGCTGTCATTTTTTCATCTTCTGTTGCTACAGTCCAGTAATCTTCTTTTACATAAACATCTGGCTTGCCTTCACAAATCATAGGCTCTATTGCAAGTGCCATACCAGCTTGTAATCTTGGGCCTGTTCCTTTTCTACCAATATTTGGTACTCCTGGATCTTCATGCATTTGTCTGCCTATTCCATGACCTTGATATTCTCTTAATAATGAAAATCCATTTTTTTCAACATACGTTTGAACAGCATTTGAAATATCACCTACTCTATTTCCTTCTCTTGCTAAATCAACTGCTGCAAAAAAAGCATCTTTTGCAACTTTTATTAATTTTTCACATACTGGTGATATTTTTCCTACACCATAAGTTCGTCCTGCATCTGAAGCCCATCCATCTTTATACGTACCTAAATCAACAGATACTATGTCTCCTTCTTTTAATATAACTTTATCACTAGGTATTCCATGAATTATTTCATCATTTACAGATGTACAAATAGCCCATTTATATGTTTTTCCACCTCTATATGGGCACCTTTCACCTATAAAAGCTGGAATTGCTCCATTTTCTCTAATTGCTCTGTCAGCTACATTATTTAAGTGCATTGTACTTACACCTGGCCTTATTTCTTTTTCTATAGCTCTTAATGCTGCTTTTAAAGCTTTAGCAGATTCCATCATAAGTTTTATTTCACTTTCACTTTTTATTGTTATCATTTTTATCACACCTTTTAATTAATCATATTATTTTAATCTTCTAATGCTTCTTTTACAATATTTTCAGGATGTCCAGAAGAATCAACTGTAAGTAAAAGTCCACAATCCTTGTAATATTTTAATATTTCTTTAGAATTTTCTTTATAAGTATTTATCCTTGCTTGCAATGTTTCTTTAGTGTCATCTGTTCTAATTTCTAACTTTCCACCACAATCATCGCATATTTCAGGATTTTTAGGTGGGAAATCTATTCCATACATTCTTCCACATTTACTACAACTTTTTCTTTCTAAAATTCTCTTAAATACAAGTTCATCTGGTGCAGTAAGTTCAATAACCTTATCTATTTTTCTTCCCATTTCATCTAATAAATTATTTAAAAGATAAATTTGATTTAAAGTTCTAGGATATCCATCAAGTATAAATCCTTTTTTGCAATCATCTTTTTTTAGTCTATCCCTTAAAAGATCGGTTATTATTTCATCTGATATAAGTTCTCCTTTTGATAGTTTATCTTTTATCTCACTATTAGTTTTTGCAACTTCTCTTAAAATCTCCCCTGTAGATATGTGTGCAATACCTAAAGCTTTAGCTAATATATCTGACCTTGTTCCTTTTCCAGTTGCAGGTCCTCCTGTTATAATATATATCATTTTATCACTCCTTATTTATATTATATATTATTACATAAAATAGTAAAAAAGTAAAGTGAAGTCTTTATTTTTTTATAATCTTGTTTAATTTATTACTTAGATTCTATTTGCTACTTTTTACTTTTGCAAAGATTACACAGTCGTTCACATAGCAGACGAACTGCAAGACACGTTTTTCTAATTCTTTGTCAAGTTCATTAAGCATAATATTACTTAGTATTGGTGAAATGTTTCCTACTTGTGGTGTTCCTTTTTCAGTCTTTTCAAATACTCAATTTACTAGTACTCCTTGCTTGTAGATATTTTCTTATTAATGACACAACTTTATCATCATTTATTGTTCTTCTTATTATTGATATTAACAAGTCTTGATTTACTGTGTTAAAGAACTTCTAAAGGTATAAATCTAATACCCACTTATATACTTATTCATTATTTAGCTTTTAGTATTTCATCATGATAACTTCTATTTGGCCTAAAGCCGTAACTATTATCTGAAATATTGGTTCATAAATTATACTTAGCTGTTGTGAAACTGCTTGTTGTATTACTCTATCTACTACTGTTGAAATTCCTAGTTTTCTTTTACTTCCATTCTCTTTTGGTATTTCCACCATTCTTACTGCTTTTGAATTATATTTCCCTTTCCCAATGTCTTCCTTAATTTGTTCGCCATTTTCCTTTAGATATTGTAAAAGTTCATCTACTTGCATATCATCTATTCCACTAGCTCCCTTATTTGCTTTCACTATTTTGTATGCTTCGTTCATATTGTTTTTTGAAAGTATTTTCTCAAGTAATTCATTAGTTACTGTTTTAGTATCGACTTATTTTAATTTAGACACAACAAGAATACTAGTTACTTCTGCAATACTTTCTACTTCAATCCTTCACAAATTGTATATATCTAATTCAAGATATTTTCAAAATATCAAACTTTTCAAGGTAAGAACAACAACTTTCCTCTAATATATCTGCCACATTTACCGTATGAGCTTCGAATAGCACTAAAGCTTTGCTTTGTTAGGCAAACTCGCCCAGCTCAAATTCATATTTATATGTGATTTCTGTTTGTCAGTCCAAGATTTTGTTCTTGGCTTCTTTCGGATTTTCCCCCGCGAAGGACACCCTTGCCATTTACTAACAGTTCGCCACTATCAGGCACTGTATGAGACTTTCATCCACAAGTTATTGCTCATGCTGGACATACTAATTAAGAGGAGTAATTTATAAAACATACTCCTCTTGATAAAACTATATAAATAATATATTAATTATTGTTTTTGCTCAATTTTACATACCTACAATAGCACCTAAAACTATAAATTTTACTATAGTAGATAAATCTACTACTCCTGTTTTTGGTGTATCATCTTTTTCATTTGTTTCTATATGTTCAAGCGAATTTATAGCATCAATAATTGCTTTTGCCATTGCATCTACATCTTCTTGTTCTAAAATATTTTTTCCTCTAATTACTGAATTTACTGCTTTTTCTACATTACTAAAATCTTTATATTCAGCTTTATTTAATTTATTTGCTTCTTCTATTGCTTTGTCAACTTTACTGTAATCTGCATCTGCATATATTATTTCATTACCAGTTTCTTTAGCTACTTTAAATGATTCTTTTTTTACTCCGTCATCATTAAAACTTTCAAAACCATTTACTTTAATAACACCATTTGCTGTATATACTCCATAATCTCCAGCAACAGTAATGTTTCCTCCATTAATAACTATATTTTTTCTTGTTGTTTGACCAGCAGAAATTGCAGGAGTGTTGGCAGCTTGAGAACTAAGAACTACATTACCACCATTAATAATTACTCCATCTTCTATTATATCTGTTTTATTTCCTGGCACATGAATTGCTGCTGAACTTGCTTTAATATTAACATTTCCACCATCAATTTTCACTTGTGATAACACATAAACACCTCCTGGTAGACCAGAAGATAAACTAGGCATATTTTCAGTATTAATATTAACATTTCCACCATTTATATTAAGACTACCATCAATCCAAAATCCACCATTACTATTTATTGTACCAGATAAAATATTTAAGTTTTTTACATAATGAATTGTATTTCCCAAATTATCTCCACCGATACCACTTATTTCTGTTATTTCAAGATTTAATATAGCATCATCTTCTCCTTTAAATGTTATACTTCCATTATTACCACCATCTGCTGCATAAATTACAGCTTTTTTTTGTGATTTTAATGTATTTATTCCTTCAAATATAACTGTTATGTTATCTGATTTATTTAATTTAATACATGGGTTTGATTTATTATCATCATCTTTTACATCAAAGTTTGCATTTCTTAAAGTTAATGTTTTGCTTTCGTTATCCCATTTCCATCCTTTAGTTTCAAGATTATCTTGTGATTTCTCCATATTTGTTAAATCTAGTGTTTCAGTTTCTGTTTCTATATTTGCTGCTGAAACAACATTTGGTACTAAGAAAAATATAAAAATTATAAATAAAATGTTAAGTATTTTTGATTTAAACATTTAAATTCCCTCCTTGTATAAATTATGACTATATTTTAACACAGTATCGTTCATATGTCAAGGTAATTTAAGTTTAAGTTTCGGCATTTTTTGAAACATTGAATTTAATCCCGAGTTTGCCACTTTAAGCCTCTATTAACAGCCCTCAAACCCAGAGTACAACTGGCTTTCAGAGTTTTTTCTTTTTAATTTTTTGTGTAGGCATATAAGTTTCTTTGCAAACCGCTCTACAGTAAGTTTTTCTTCAATTTTTAAAATTTTCAAAAAATTCATGTAGGTATATAGAGTAGGTATATATTTTGCTCCGCATAAATACTATCATACAGACACTTTAGTTTACATTTTTAGATAAAAATTGATAATACAAGTGGCAAACTCGGGTTTTAACACAGTATCGTTCATATGTCAAGGTAATTTAAGTTTAAGTTTCGGCATTTTTTGAAACATTGAATTTAATAGTAACTCTTAAGTTTTATATAAAAGTCAATACTAAAATTTGTACAAGTTATATTTGAAAAGTGAGCAATTCCTTTGCTAGACTAACTTTGCTCATTTTTACTGTAAAACTCAAAATACTATAAAATTATATGCTATTTAAAACTACTTAGACATTTGTTCACATTCTATAATATCACTTTAATTAAAAATAATGCAAAGTATTATAATAATCTTACAACACTTTGCATTATAAATTTTAGATAATTAATTCTAAATCAAACTCTAAATTTTCATCTACACAAGTTATTTTATAATCTATAGGCTTAATAATTCTATTGAAAATAAGCCAAGTATTTACATCTTCAATAGCTTGAATTTTCATAAATTTACAGTTTTTTTCTATATTCCATTTTTCAATATCTGGTATATACTTAATATAATAGCTGTATACTTTACTAAGCGGAATCCTTAATTTAATAGATTTTATGGCCCCTGAATAAGAACACAATAGTTCTATTATTCTTGGCCAGATAACTTCATTTAAATAATTAAACATCTCAAAATCTATTAGTTTTTTATTATATGATTTATCAAACATCCTATTTATTATTTCTTTTCCTGGCATAACTAATTCAAATATAAAGTCCTCACCTTTATATTTAATACACTTTTTATCTATTATATCATAGTTCAAATCTTGAATAGTGTTAAATGAATAAATATAGGTATAATCTGAGAGTAATTCTGTAATTTTATTGAAATCAATATCAAGGTCTATTTCTTTTTCTAAAACAAATAATTCTTTATACAGTATAAATGCCTCACCTAACCGTACCCTATTACTACCAATAGCTCCAATTAAAATTGACTGTACTGTCATTGTATATCAGCTCCTTTAATTAAATTTACAAAAATAAAATTTTCTATATTTTATCATTTTTTTATTCATATGTCAATTAAATTTTACATAATTTTTTATTTATAAAAAAAGTATTAATAAAAAATATTATATTTTCTATTAATGCTTATTATTTTTTATATTATATAATGTTATTAGTACTATTATTAGAGTGAATAATATTATATATTATATCGTAGTGATATTTAGGATTATTTAATCCATATATAATTATACCATTTCTAGAAAAATTTTCTGCATTGGTATGTATTATTATAACCCCATAATTAAACAATCTATCCCATATTGTTCTTCTTATCTCAATCTCTTTTATATTCTTATATTCAATTGTTTTTCTATGTTGGTTTAAAAAATCATCTTCATATATCATTATATTTTCATAAAATTTATACTCTATATGTTTATATTGTAAATATTGAAAAATAATATCTATTATAAATTTAATTAATACTATTATAGAAGCTATTATACATACAAATCTAGCTATATTTAATATAGACCCATTATTAATCATACTTATTTGTTCTTTAATATTTGGTCTATAAAATACAGATAAAACTGATAATATTATAAATATAATTAATATTACCAAATCACTACGGATTTTTTTCCCAGTAGGCATTCCAAACTCATATATTAGATTGAACTTCGGAGAAATTTCATATTTTATTTCCATATTTTCATCCATATAGTACACATCCTATCTTTCTATAATTGTACCTAATTTTTCACCATTAACAACTCTTTTTATAGAATCTTTTTCATTAAGTGCAAAAACTCTAATTGGTATTTTATTTTCCATACATAATGTAATAGCAGTAGTATCCATAACATTTAGTTCTTCAGATATAGATTGCATATATGTAACTTCATCATATTTTTTAGCATCGTTATACTTATTTGGATCTTTATTATATACACCATCAATATTTTTAGCAAGTAAAATTATATCTGCCTCTATTTCGTTTGCTCTTAATGCAGCACCAGTATCAGTAGTAAAATATGGATTACCTGTTCCACAAGCAAATATAACGACTCTACCTTTTTCCAAATGTCTTACAGCTCTTCTTCGTATATATGGTTCAGCAATTTGTTTCATTTCTATTGCGGTCATTACACGAGTTTGTATTCCTTTACTTTCAGCCATTTCTTGCAATGCTAAAGCATTTAATACGGTAGCAAGCATTCCCATATAATCAGAAGTAGTCCTTTCCATATACTTATCGCCATACTTACCACGCCAAAAATTACCTGCACCAATTACAATTCCAATTTGTATGCCCTGATTATGCAAATCTACAATTTGATTAACAACATTTTCTAGTTTTTTACTATCAATTCCTCTTCCATCATCATTACCAATTGCCTCTCCACTTAATTTTACAAGTATTCTTTTATATTTTTTATCCATACTTACCTCCATACTACCAAAATATTTATACTTTTTTTCTATTTTTATTTTTTCTTAATCTATTTGGTATATTATATTCTTTTTCTAATTTGTCAAGCTCTTTAAATATTTTTCTTTTTTGCATAAAATAAATGATATTTACAACTATTAAACTTATTAAAAGTATTACTAATACAATTTTCATATATTACCTCATTAACATTATATATAACTAAATATAATAATTTTACTTACTAAATATCCTAGAAAATTTTTCAAAAAATCTTAAAAATATATTCTTATCTTTATTTTTTATAACCATTAATTGATTATTTTTCTTAATATTAGCATTAATAGAATTATTTTTTAAATATAAAGGAATTATTTTTCGCTCTAAATCCTTAGTGTCTTTTTTTATTTTACCTAGATCTTCCTCTATATTTTGAATTCCAAACTCTACCTTTTTAATGTTTTTTTGATTTTCTTTTTCATCTTGATTATTTACTTTCTTTTTTATATTATTAATATCTCTTAATTTTTTAGAACATATTTTTACATTACTTTTTAGCTCATCAATTTGCAAAAACATTTCATCTCTATCTTTTTTCTTAATTTTAGTGTTGGCAAAACTTTTACTTATTTTAAATAAAATCTTAAATATTTCTTTTTGATAACTATTCAAGCTTTTATTTATATCTGATATTTTTTTATCCATATCTATATCATCATAATCATATACTTGTTCTTCCAATATATCACCATCTTCACATTTATAATTTTAATTAATTATATCATTAACAATTTTAATTTGCAATAATTAATATAAATTTTAATTATACTATTAATTACAAAAAAATAATAATCCGTATATACTTACAGGATTATTATTTTAACATAAATATATTTTATACTAAAACTGATTTTTTCTTTTTTATTTTCTTCTTTAAAGTAATTTTAGTTCCTACATCTTTTAAAGAATCAATTAATATTTCATCCATAAATGTTTCCATTATAGTAAATCCCATTCCAGCATGCTCAAGTTCAGGCTTAGATGTATAAGTTGGAGTAATAGCTAATGATATATCCTCAATGCCAATACCTTTATCTTCTATTTCAAGTTTTATAACATTTTCATCTTCTTCGTATATATATGCATTAATTATTACTGTGTTTAATTTGCTTTCATCCTTATATGCATGCTCTATGGAATTTGTTACCGCTTCAGATAATGCAGTTTTTATATCCATTAATTCATCTATAGCAATATCAATAGTAGCTAAAAAGGAAGAAATAGCAACTCTTGCTACTGCAACATTTTCTAATATAGCTCTTATTTCTATTTTCATATTATTTTTTTCCATAGCTATTCACTCCTCATTATTATGTTCCTAGAAATTTTAGATAATTCTAATACTCTTTTTATATTATTACTTGGATTTAATACTACCATAGTAGAGTTTAATAATTTAACTAAATTATATCTACCAATAATTAGACCTATGCCACTACTATCCATAAAACTAACTTTACTTAAATCCATTACAAACTCTTTTGGTTGATACCTCATTATATATCCATCAATTACACATCTTAAAGTCTTACATGACTTCATATCAATTTCTTCATCTAAATCAATCTTTAAACTACCTTCGTTATATTTATATTTCATTTCATACACCTCTTATAGAAAGTATAACACTATAATTCTAAAAAAAATGTAGAAATTTAATAATATACAAAAAAAATTAAAAATCAAACTAATTATACACACATGTCTTATAAGTGTGAATAATTAGTTTAGTTTAATTTACTATATAACTATATTCTTTTATTTTAAGTTTTACCATAAATCATAAAAGCTATTCCAAAAATAAATACAACTATACACATTAGTTGAGATATAGAAAGTATCTCATATAAATTACTATATCTAAAAAATTCTAATATAAATTTAAAAAATGTAAAAAACATACATGTAAACCCTATTTTTTGATATGAATTTTTAAAATTTTTATAGTTTTTTATAATAATTATATATATAACAAAATTTATTATACTTTCTATCAATTGTATAGGTAAATTTTTTCCATTACTAAGCAAAACACCTTTACAACATCCAGAAAAGAAACATCCAATTTTAGATATAGAATATATAAGCACTAAATTTGGCATTAACATCTCACATAATTTTGTAAAATTTTTTTTGAATATTTTTGAAAATAAATATATACCAAAAATAGCACCAAATATTCCTCCAAAAAATATAAATCCATTAATAAAAATATTAATTATTAATCCGATTATCTATATAATAAATATATACCTCATAATTAATTATTATATCTAGTAATTTTGCACCAATTACTATACCTATTGTTTCAAACGAACAGCATAAAATAACAGTTTTTTTATTAAAGATTTGGTTATTTTTATTTATGATAGAAATAATAAAATTTGATACTAAAGCTATAGCTATAAATATATAGTACAATACACTAATATTCACTAATTAATTCTCTCTTTACTATCCAATAACTACAGCTCTTTCTGTAAAAAGTAAATATATATTCTCATGATATTTAATTGATATATCTCTATATTTTTTTATAATATTAGCAAATTTTTCTCTATCATATTTTTCATAAAATTCAATAGTTATATTACCTGCATCACTAACACACACTGTATTATTTTCTGTCGATTCTTTTTGAATTTGAACAATTGCATCAATAAATGAATCATCAAAATCGGTAGTTATATAAATATCTTCTTTTCTAGGTGAATAGAAAGAAATTTTTATATTAGTATCTTTATTATTTACAAGTTTTTTTAATTCTTTAATCATAGTTTTAAATTTATCAATATCATTTAATGATATTTCTCTAAATGTTTTATTTGCCTCTAAAGTAATATCTGGTGAATTAACATTATCACATACGTTATAATCATTTCCAACCAAAGATTTCACTTTACCTATTATTTCTTCTTTCTGTTCATTTATATTATCAGAATTAATGTTTGATTTAATATTTATACTTTTACCTAAGAAACTTAAGTATATATCCTTCTGATATTTATTTGCTATATCTCTATATTTTTCTACAACACTAGCATATTTTTCTTCAGTATATTTTGTTTGAAAATCAATAGTTATATTACCTGCACTATTAACATGCACTATATTATTTTCTGTTGATTCCTTTACGATTTGAATAATTGCATCAATACAAGAATCATCAAAATCTGGAGTTATAGAAATATCTTCTTTTTTAGGTGAATTGAAAGAAATTTCTATATTAATATATTCATTATTTACAATCTTTTTTAATTCCTTAACCATAGCTTTAAATTTATCAACGTCATTTAATACTATTTCACTAAATGTTCTTTTTGCCTTTAAAGTAATAGTACCTGTTGAAACATCATAATCATTTCCAGCTAAAGACTTTACTTTATCAATTATTTCTTTACTTAGATTATTTATACTATTATAATTAATATCAGATTTAACAGTGATAGTTTCATCTTTAAATTCTAACATTATCTCCATATACTTATAATATTTATTATTTGCTATATCTTTATATTTTTGTATATCACTTTCAAATTTCTCATCATACTTTGTATTAAAATAAATATGTATAAGTTCTTCTCCATATTCTCCAAAATTTACCACAGTTTTAATTTTATTAAAATTCTTTTCAATCTCCATTGATTCCTTTTCAATTTGAATAATTGCATCAATATAGTAATAGCTATAATCTGTAGTTATAAAACCTTCTGTATATGATGGAGAAACATTAGTACCACATAATGCATCATGTCTTTCTGTTGGACTAAACCAAATTTTTACTTTAACATCTTTATTATTAACTAGCTTTTTTAGTTCATTAAACATACTTTCAAACTTATTTACATCATTTGATATTATTTCTCTAAAAGTTCTTTTAGTTTTTAATATAACATAATTTGCATCACTATATAAATCTACATCATAATCATTTCCAGCTAAAGATTTTACTTTACTCTCAATTTCTTTTTTTTGATAATATAATTTTAAATGTTCATTATATAACTCAGGATTACGTTCATAAGAGTTAAACTCGTTTGTTTCTACTATTTCTACCTCATCTGTTGTTATATTATGCAAAGCTGAGACATATCCTTTTACTTCTTTGCTATCAAATGATGAAAATGTAAATTTAAAATTTTCTATATTTTGATCTACTGGTCCTTCACAGTGAGCAAAATCAGTAGCAGGTCCTGTTATATAATACTTTTTTTCTTTAAATTCAATATCAAAATTTTTTCCATATGTATCATATAAATATTTATCTACTTCAGTTTTATAAAATTCAATCTCTTTATTTTTTTCTTTATCTTGTTCTTTACACTTATAATATTTTTTTATACCAATATATGATATTAATACTAAAACTAAAGATATAATTGTAATATATACAATTTTTACAGCTTTAGACTTCTTTTTTACTTGACTATCCATACTTTTCTCCTATTAATTTTTATTCTAATATTTCAAGAGGTGTAAAGTTTGCCATAAGTCTTTTAAACCCAAATTTCTCAAATGTTATATCAAGTTTAATATCATCGCCCTCTTCTTCTATTTTTTGTATCGTTCCTACTCCAAATTTTTTGTGTTTTACTTTTGTTCCAACTACATATTTTGAATTATCAATTTTATTATTTACATTTACTTTATTAGCAGTACCAGAAATATTTTTTAAGAAACTATCTACGCTAAGTCCAAATTTAATTTTAGAACTATCTGCCTTATTTATTCTAGTATAAGTATTATTCATGTTTGATAGTATCCCCTCTACATGTGTATACTCACTATCTAAATGTTTTAATTTTTTTGCTTTCCTAATTGCTATATTGTCTTGAGATTTTTCATCAAACAAGTATTCTGGTATCTCATCCATAAACCTAGAAGGAATACAATATGTAGTATTACCATACAAAGTTCTTTTTGTAACATTTGTAAAAAATAGCAATTGTTTTGCTCTAGTTATTCCAACATAGCACAATCTTCTTTCTTCTTCAACACTTTCATCTTCATCAATAGATTTTTTAGAAGGAAACAGCCCTTCTTCCATACCTACTAAGAAAACTACATTAAATTCAAGACCTTTTGCACTATGCATAGTCATAAGTGTAACAGACTCTACATTTTCATCTAGATTATCAACATCAGAAACTAATGCAATACTGTCTAAGAAATCAGCTAAAGTATTATCAGCACTTTCCTTTTCAAACTCCATAGCAACACCAATAAATTCCATTAAGTTTTCAAATCTTGTTTCATTTTCCTTATTATCCACTTCATTTAGCATTGCTTCATATCCAGATGTTTTTAATACAAGTTTCATAAGTTCAGATACAGGTACTTTATTTTTTAGTTCAATTAAATTATTTATCATTTCTCTAAATTGTATAATATTACCTGCACTTCTTATACCTACTAAGTTATTACTATCTTTTATAACATCAAAAATTGATATATTTTTTTCATTTGCAATTTGTTCAAGTTTTTCTATTGCAGTATCCCCAATTCCTCTTTTCGGCTCATTTATTATTCTTCTTAAAGATATATTATCATTTTGATTTTGAATAAATTTTAAATAACTAGTTAAATCTTTAATTTCTTTTCTTGCATAGAACTTAATACCACCAATTAGTTTATATGGAGTACCAGACTTCATAAATACTTCTTCAAGCACACGAGCTTGTGCATTAGTTCTAAAAAGTACTGCAAAATTAGAATAATTCATTCCAGATTTTTTACAGATTTCATCAATAGTATCCACTATATACTCAACTTCTTCATATTCATTTTCTAAAGTTTTGTATACTATTTTATTTCCATCTTCATTGCTTGTCCATAAATTCTTATCAATCTTAGATTTATTGTTTTTTATAACTTGATTTGCAACTTCTAGAATATTTTTAGTACTTCTATAATTTTCTTCTAATTTTATTACTTTTGCATTATTAAATTCTTTTTCAAAATTAAGTATATTAGATATGTCTGCACCCCTAAATCCATATATACTTTGTGATTCATCTCCAACTACACATATATTTCCAGTATGAGAACATAACATGCTAATTAACATAAATTG
This sequence comes from uncultured Clostridia bacterium, assembly GCA_947626975.1. GTDB lineage: Bacteria > Bacillota > Clostridia > TANB77 > CAG-465 > CAG-465. The sequence continues at coordinate 3,691 of CANQUF010000016.1, read as the reverse complement.
TATTTTATTTGTATCTTGATACTCGTCTACTAATACATATTTAAACTTTGATTGATAATACATTAGTCTATCAGGATTATTTAAAAATATTTCTACTGTAAGCATTAATATATCATCAAAATCAATAGAATTATTATTTTTAAGTAATTCTTGATATACAGTATATATTTCAGCAATTTTTTCTTTTCTAAAATCACCTGTTACACTGCGTAGATAATCTTCTGGTTTTTTCATACTATTTTTAGCCTTACTTATTTCATATTTTACATATGATACTGGATAGTCTTTATCTGATATATTAAGTTTTTTCATAACTTCTTTTATTGCTTTTTCTTTATCTAACTCATCAAAAATATTAAAATCTTTTCCGTAGCCTGCTAATTCAATTTCTCTTTTTAATATTCTTACGCATACTGAGTGAAAAGTTCCAAGCCATATATCTTTTGAATCATGTTCTAGTAAGTTTTCAACTCTTTCTTTCATTTCATTTGCAGCTTTATTTGTAAAAGTAATTGCAAGTATCTCCCATGGCTTTACTATTTTTTGTTCTAATAAATATGCTATTTTATATGTAAGTACACGTGTTTTTCCACTACCTGCTCCAGCAAGAATTAAAAGTGGACCATCTATATATTCCACAGCTTCTCTTTGTCTATCATTTAGTCCCTCTAAAAATTTACTCATATATTTCCTCCACAAACTTTTGTTTCTCACAAAACATATTATATCAATTTTTATATTAAAGTGCAATTAAATTTTAATATTATTAAAAAAACATTTTATATTATTATATAAGGCTACATTAAAATGAAATATATCATATCATACTATAATATATTACTATAATATATTACTATTTTATATATCTATTTTTTATCCTATTTTTTACTTAATTTTTATATTTTAAATATATTCTTATATCAAAAAAGCCTACTAAAATTATATACATTATATTATCAATATTCCTCCATAGTCTACTATATTAATATTTTTAAAATCTATAAATTCCAAGCCTTTACTTTTAACAAATTCTTTTATTTTATTACACTGTTCTATTTTATTTATATCACCAAATAAAATTATTTTATCTTCTATTTTTGCTATACATCCACCAATAAAGCCTTTCATATTAGAAAAGTCACCATTATTTTTTAAAAGCTTTATATCTAAATTTCCTTCTAGTAAAAGCACATCTATTTTATTTTCTTTAAGTTTTTGTGCAATTTTTTTATCTGTAACTATAGCACTATTATCATCTATTACTGCTATACTACAATTACTATACCCTTGATTTATATTTATCATATTTAACTTTTCTTTTTTTATAACATCAAGTATAACTTTATCTGTATACTTAAAATTATGAATTACATTATTACCTATTTTACAAACATTGTATGCTATGTCATTTGGATAATTTCCTTTTATTATACTATTTCCACATATTATTTTATTTAATTTATTATCCGATATAAGATTTGTTTCTTTTATAATTTTATTATATAAATTTTTTTCTAAAATAATTTTATCATTAATTTTACAACTAAAAATATCTACATGACTAGATATTTCTTCATATATATCTTTACTTTTGTTAATTTCTATTAAATTATATCCTAAACATCTAATAAAATCTTTTTCTTCTTTTCTCATTTTACTATCTATTATTACATACTTATCCACATTAATCACCATATAATAATATATATTTTATCATATTTTAGTAAAAATAATAAATAAAATGTAATTAATTTTTAATATATAGTAAATAATATTATTGACAATAAAAAAAACAATTTATATAATATAAAAGGAGGTATATTATTATGGGTAGAGGAAGAAATGATAATTGTAGTAACTGTAAAAACTATGATGATAGAAGAGGTATTTGTTTACTAGATAGAAAAGATGTTGAAGAGGATGACTGGTGTAAACACCACAAAAGTGAAGATGAAGATTAATTTTTTACTTTAATATATCCAATATTTTATATTATTGGATATTTATTTTTTACTATTGAAATTAGAACATTTGTTTGATATAATATATATAGTGATTTTTATGAGAAGTATATTACATTGTGATTTAAATAGTTTTTTTGCATCAGTAGAATGCATAAAAAATCCTAGCCTAAAGTATGTTCCAATGGCAGTAGCTGGTGATCCAAAACTTAGACATGGCATAATTCTAGCTAAAAATGAACTTGCTAAAAAATATGGAATATATACACCAGAAACTGTGTATAGTGCATTAAGAAAATGTCCAAATCTTGTACTGGTAAAAGGAAATTATTCAGACTATATAAAATATTCAAAAATTGTAAATAATATATACTTACAATATACTGATAGAGTAGAGCCTTTTGGAATTGATGAGTGTTTTTTAGATGTCACACATAGTTTAAAACTATTTAACTGTACTCCTTTACAATTAGCAAACAAAATAAGAAAAGAAGTAAAGAAAAATGTTGGTCTTACTATATCTGTGGGTGTCTCTTTTAATAAATCTCTTGCAAAACTTGGCAGTGACTTAAAAAAGCCTGACGCAATTTCTGAGATACCTTATGAAAATTTTAGAGAAATTATATATCCATTACCTATTAATATGTTATTATACGTAGGCAAATCATCATATAGTAAGTTATATAACCTTGGAATTAAGACTATTGGAGACTTAGCTACATATAATCAAATTAAGATTATAAAAAAGATGGGAAAAGCTGGAAAGTTAATATATAATTATGCAAATGGTATAGATTATGAAGAAGTTAAAAAATATACAGATATATCTCTTCCTAAAAGTGTTAGTAAAGGGTTAACATTTTCAATAGATATATCAGATAAAGATATTATTATATCATATATAAAAAGATTATCTGATATAGTAGCTTCAAATTTAAGAAAATATAGTTTAAAATGTGATACAGTTAGTATATCTATTAAATATAGTAATTTTTTAATTATAAACAGACAAATAAAAGTTAATTCTACTAATTTGTTTCAAAATATTTCAAAAGCTGCTACAGATTTATTTAACTTAAATTATAATGGAGAAAAAATAAGAGCTATAACAATTAGCGTTACAGATTTAAAAAGTAACTTTGATGAAATGCAACTTAGTTTTTTTGATAACGAAGAAAATAGGAATATAAAATTAGAGAAAGTAGTTAAAAAAATAGATGATCTTCAGCTACTATATGGTAAAAATAAAATAAATTTTGGAAGTGTGTTAAAATAAATGTATAAAAATACTATAGTATATATAACTTAAATAAAAATCAAAAAACGTTAATAAGTAAAAGTAATATATTTTTAAATAATACTCAATTTTACTTTTTTATAAATTAATAATTTAAAGCTTGATTTATGTAATCTGGTGTGATATAATCTATGCATACATATATAAAAAACTAAAATATAATTATGAAAGTGAGTGTTTTATATGTTTACTAATGACAATTCTCAAAACAAGGTAAAAAAGGCAAATTATACTAAGAAGGAAAAAATTTTACTTTTGCTAGAATTCTATAATGAATTTGGCAAGTGGCCTAAATATAATGAGAAATATAAAGAAGTGAATTTAGGTACTTTTTTACAGAATATTAAAAATTTAACTACAAAGATTTCTAATGAAGATTATGATATTCTTAAAGAAAAAGGTGCTTTTATTTCGTATAATGAATGTAAAGCTC
>CANQUF010000015.1 GCA_947626975.1 uncultured Clostridia bacterium | reverse complement strand
ATTGATAGCTTTTTTCATGCAAAAATGAGTGAAAAAATTTTCACTCATTTTTGATAGGACTTTTTTTACAGCCCCTTGTTTTTTCATATTAATTTATTCAACTGTAACTGATTTAGCTAGATTTTTAGGTTTATCTATATCACATCCACGAAGTTTAGCAGTTTCATATGCTATAAGTTGAAGTACACAAACAGTTGAAATTGGATTTACAAATTCACTTAAATCTGGTAGTTCAACAGATATATCAGCAAAATCAGATGTATTGTTGGTATATGGTGATATAAGAATAGAAAATGCACCACGTGCTTTTGTTTCCTTAATATTACTTACTGTTTTTTCATATAATTCTTTATTTGTTGCTATTGCAATAACTGGAGTGCCATTTTCAATTAGTGAAATAGTACCATGCTTTAATTCGCCAGCAGCATAGGCTTCACTGTGCATATATGAGATTTCTTTTAATTTTAAAGATCCTTCCATACATAAAGCATAATCAATTCCTCTACCAATATAAAATAGATTATCACATTTATAAATTTTCTTAGCAACATTTTTATATACTTCAGAATTTTCTATAATATTTTTCAATATTTTTTTAATATTTTTTAATTCTTCATATATTTTTTTATCATCACTAATTATATTTTTATTTTTCATTATATTTAAACATATAGATGATAGTACAGCTACTTGAGTAGTATATCCTTTTGTTGTTGCTACTGCTATTTCAGGACCTGCGTAAGTATATATAGTTTCATCAGCTTCTCTTGCAATTGAAGATCCAACTGCATTAACTATTGCAAGAGTTTTAGCTCCTTTTTCTTTTGCTATTCTTAGAGCAGCAAGAGTGTCTGCAGTTTCTCCAGATTGTGATATTATAATAACTAAAGTATCTTTTGAAAGTAATTGATTCTTATATCTGTATTCTGATGCAACTTCTACTGTTACTGGAATATTTGCATAATTTTCTAATAAATACTTTCCTACTAAACCTGCATGCATAGCACTACCACATGCTACTATATGTATTTTATTGTATTTTTCAAATTCTATTGAACAAAGTTCTATATTATCTAAATATTTTTTAAATATATTACTAATTACTTGCGGTTGCTCATTTATTTCTTTTAGCATAAAATGATCATATCCATTTTTTTTATACTCGCTTGCAGTCCATGTAGCAGTACTTATATTTTTAGATATAGGTTTAAGATTAGAATCATATACATTTATACTGTTACATGAAATTTTAGCAAATTCACCAGCTTCAAGTAAAATATATTCTTTTGTAAAATCTAAAATCGCTGATATATCAGAAGCAATAAAATTTTCATTTTTACCAACACCTATTATAAGCGGGCTATCTTTTCTTGTTGTATATATTACTTCTGGTTCGTCACTAAATATAATTCCGAAAGCATAAGAACCTCTAAAATCAGAACATGCTTTAATTATTGATTTTAATTTTCTATCAGAATTATTTTCTTCTTTTTCATATATATAGTTTATATATGCACATGCGACTTCTGTATCAGTTCCAGATTGTAACGTTATCTTTTCGTTTTCAAGTTTTTTTCTAATGTCAATGTAATTTTCAATAATTCCATTATGTACAATGGTAACATTTCCACATTTATGCGGATGAGCATTTATCTGATTTGGTTCACCATGAGTTGCCCACCTTGTATGTCCAATTCCAGTAGATGAACTAATATTTTTATCTTTAATATAATTTTCTAAATTAGAAATTTTTCCACTAGATTTGTATAGATTTATTTCACCATTTTCTGAAAGAGCGATTCCTGCTGAATCATACCCTCTGTATTCTAGATTTTTAAGACCTGTAATTATATTTTCTTTGGCTAATTTTTTCTTACCAGTGTATCCAATTATTCCACACATGTTAACCTCCTTTAAATACAAATTAGATTATATAGCTTTTGTAGTAATAATGATTTTACTTTTTATTCTATATATTACGATACTAATTATACCGCGATAGCACCCGCTGATATTCGATAACTATCGTCCTCGTCAATAACACATATTCCTTAATATAATATATGTTATTCATGCGCTATTTATTCCTTAAATTATATTCACCTCCATATTTAAGAATAAATTTAAATAAATTATATAATTTAAAAATTGCTTTGTCAAATAAAAGTAATTCATAATTATAAAAATTTATACTAATAAAATATTAAAATTGAGGAAATTAAAAATAATACTTATATAGACTTTTAAATATATTTTTGATATAATTGGCATGTATAGTGGGGTGACAATATGGGTTTTGTTCATTTACATGTGCATACAGAATATAGTCTTCTTGATGGTGCAATAAGAATAAAAGAATTAGTAAAGAAAGCTAAAGAGTATAAAATGAATGCTGTTGCAATAACTGATCATGGAAATATGTTCGGTGCTATTAACATGTATAAAGAATGTATAAAAGAGGGAATAAAACCAATAATTGGATGTGAAGTTTATGTTGCACCACGCAGTAGATTAGATAAACAAGGTAAGATGGATACAGAACCCAATCATTTAATATTACTTGCAATGAACAATAATGGTTACAAAAATTTAATAAAGATAGTTTCAGAGGGATATACTTCTGGATTTTATTATAAACCTCGTGTAGACAAGGAATTGTTAAAAAAATATAATGAAGGAATAATTGCTTTTAGTGCATGTCTTGCAGGAGAAGTCGCAAGAAAAATTATAAATAATAATATAGAAGGTGCAAAAGAGACAATAAAAGAGTATATTGATATATTTGGAGAAGATAGGTATTATTTAGAAATTCAAGATAATAAATTAAGAGAACAAATTTTAGTAAATAGCAAATTAATAGAATTATCTCGTGAATTTGGCGTAGGACTTGTTGCAACAAATGATTGTCATTATTTAGAAAAAGAGGACTATCATTTTCATGAAGTATTACTTTGTATACAAACTAGAACTACAATGTCTGATGAAAATAGAATGAGCTTTAAAGTAAATGAGTTTTATTTTAAATCTCAAGAAGAAATGAAAGAAGCATTTAAAAATGTACCAGAAGCAATAGAAAATACTGCAAGAATTGCAGATATGTGTAATGTTACATTTGAGTTTGGAAAAACTATTTTACCTGAATTTAAAATAAATGAAAATATAACTCATTTAGAATATTTTAAGAGATTGTGTTATGATGGATTAGAGAAAAAATATCCATTAGAAAAAAAAGAAGAAGCACTAAAAAGATTAAATTATGAAATAGAAGTAATAGATAAAATGGGATATATAGACTATTTTTTAATAGTTCAAGATTATATAAATTACGCAAAATCTGTTGGTATTGCAGTAGGTCCAGGTCGTGGTAGTGGTGCTGGCTCTATTGCTGCATATTTAATTGGTATAACTGATATAGATCCATTAAAGTTTAATTTAATATTTGAAAGATTTTTAAATCCTGAAAGAGTAAGCATGCCTGATTTTGATGTTGATTTTTGCTACGAAAGAAGAGGAGAAGTAATAGATTATGTTTGTAGAAAATATGGTCATGATCATGTAGCACAAATAATTACTTTTGGTACGATGGCAGCACGTGCTGCTATACGTGATGTTGCACGTGCTCTAGATCTTCCATATCAAAAAGCAGATATGATTGCAAAATTAATACCAAGAGATTTAAAAATAACTATAGACAAAGCTTTAGAAATAAGTAAAGAATTAAGAGAGCTTTATGAAAGTGATATAGAAGTAAAAAATATAATAGATATATCTAAGAAAGTAGAGGGACTTGCAAGGCATGCCTCAACACATGCAGCAGGTGTTGTTATAACAAAAGAACCTGTTGTAAGCTATGTTCCATTATATGAAAGTGATGGAGTTATTTCTACAGAGTATACAATGACTACATTAGAAGAGCTAGGACTTCTTAAAATGGATTTTTTAGGACTTAGGACTCTTACAGTAATTGGAGATACAATAAAATTAATAAAAAAAATACATGGAATAGATGTAGATTTTAAAGATATGGATGATAAAGAAACGTTTAAATTACTTACAGAGGGGAATACACTTGGAGTATTTCAAATGGAAAGTCCAGGATTTAGACGTGTAATGATGGAATTAAAACCTACTACATTAGAGGATATAATTGTAATGATATCTTTGTATAGACCAGGTCCTATGGATCAAATTCCAAGATATATACATAACAAAGAAAATCCAAATAATGTAATATATACTCATGAATCGCTAAAACCTATTTTAAAAGATACATATGGTTGTATGGTATATCAGGAGCAAGTAATGCAAATATTTAGAGATTTAGCAGGATATAGCTTTGGTAGAGCAGATCTTGTAAGACGTGCTATGGGTAAAAAGAAATTAGATGTAATGGCAAAAGAAAGAGAAATATTTGTTGAAGGAGCTAAGAAAAATAACATAGATGAGTTAAGTGCAAATAAAATATTTGATGAAATGGCAGAATTTGCAAAATATGCGTTTAATAAATCTCATGCTGCATGTTATGCTGTTGTAGCATATCAAACAGCGTACTTAAAAACACATTTTCCACATGAATTTATGGCAGCTACTATGAATAGTTTCCTTGGAAATTTAGATAAAATACCAGAATATATAAATGAATGTAGAAAGCTAGGTATAGAAGTTTTAAAGCCAGATATAAATGAAAGCTATTTAAAATTTGCAGTAATTAATAAAAAAATAAGATTTGCATTATCTTCAATAAAGAATGTGGGAAGTAATGCAATAGAGCAGATTATAAAAGAAAGAAAAGTAAATGGTGAATTTTTAAGTTTTGTAGATTTTTGTGAGAGAGTATCAGGAGATACAGTCAATAAAAAATGTATTGAAAGTTTAATAAAAGCTGGATGTTTTGATAAAATAGAGGAGGATGTTACAAGATATGATTTATTAGAAAGCTTTGAGAATATAGTTGATAATGTAAATGAAACAAAAAAGAAAAACTATGTAAATCAATTAAATTTTTTTAATATAGAAAGTAATGAGGAAAAGTCAAAAATTACTATTGCAAAATCAACAAGAATACCTACAAAAAAAGATTTACTTAATATGGAAAAGGAAATGATTGGTATATATGTATCTGGACATCCATTAGATGAGTATAGAGAATATATAAAATCAAATTCTACCGTAAATTCAGTTATATTAAATGAACAAAGTAGTAATAACGATAACAATGACAATGTTAATTCAGAAGAAAATAACGTAGATTACGATGGTAAAGTTGCAACAATTTGTGGGGTTATAACTTCAACTAAACTTTTAACTACAAAGTCTGCAAGACAGATGATGTTTGCAACTTTAGAAGATTTATATTCTAGCATTGAACTTGTAGTATTTCCAAATGTATATGAAAAATTTTCACATATCTTATATGTAGATAATGTAGTAAAAGTAACTGGTAAAATTAATATAAAAGAAAATGAAAAAGCTAAAATTTTAGTAAGTCTTGTATCTGAAATAAAGTTAGATGAAAAAAATAAAAATAATGAAAATAATAAACAAAAAGATAAAAGGGTGTATATAAGAATTCCAAAAGGAAAATCAGATATGGAACAAGCTGTACTTGATATATTAAGGAATATAGCACAAAAAAGTAGAGGAGATACAAAAGTTTGTCTTTTTTATGATGGTACAAATAAAATAAAAATGTTAAATAATAATTATATGTTAAATATAACTAACTCTGTTTTAGAAGAATTAAATTTAAGTTTTGGTAAAGATAATGTAAAAATAAAATAGTAGAATTTGACGTACTTGACATAATTATTAAAATATAGTATAATGCCAATATAAATTATATTTATGCCTAATAATTATATAGGTAGTAACATTTTAAGGAGGACTAATTATGTCAGAAAAATTGTTTGAAGAAAAAGAAGTAAAACTATTTGGCTTATACAAGTATCCTTTATATAACAAAGAACACTTGTATTATTATCAAAGCTTATTTGTAAGAGGTGAGGTTAAAGAAAATTTTCCTTTTATAAAAGTTTGTAATGGTGATAAATCGGATACTACAGTATTAAGGGATAACACCCTAAGTTTTCTATTAAGCATTGATGGACTTATAAGTGAAATTACACCAGAATATAATCCTGAAGATGATTATGATTCTAAGGACTACATGCTTCATGGTACTAAAGTAAAAGCCTTGATTTTTAGAAAAGAAATCTTAGCTTTGGGTAACTTGAAGGGAAATTATTGGTTATCAACAAATAATTTCTTAGAAAAAGTTTATAATATTGAAGAATTTAAAAAGAAGTTTCTTGTAAATAGAGTTAATAACGCAATTTCAACTTTTGAAGATTATTATATTAAAAAAGAAGAGATGCTTAATAGTCTATTAAAGGAGCTTAAAGATATTGTTGACAGTTACAATTCGCTATAGTAAAAAATATCCAAAAATAATCGATAGCTTAAAATTTTTAAAAATTACAGACTTTACTTAACAAAACCAAAAGGACTCTCTAGATTTTAGAGAGTCCTAATATAATTTTTTTATTTACTTGATTTATTTTCTCTTACTACTTCAGATAGAGCACCAAGAGCCCCCATTGATTTTGTCGTATCAAATGGAATAAACACTTTATTTGCTTTTCCATCTGCTATTTTTTCAAGAGTTTCTAAGGATCTAATTGCAACAAGTTTATCATCAGGTTTAGCATTCATTATTGCACTATATACTTGAGAAATTTCTTGTGCTTTTGCTTCAGCAATTTTTCTAATAGATTCTGCATTACCCTCAGCTTCCAGTATTTTTGATTCTCTTACACCTTGTGCACGACGTATACTAGATTCACGTTCAGCTTCGGCATCAAGAATTGTAGCTTGTTTTTTACCTTCTGCAAGAGTAATATCAGCTTGTCTTTTACCTTCAGCCTCAAGTATAATAGCTCTTTTATTTCTTTCAGCATTCATTTGTTTTTCCATTGCATCACGAATATCAGTAGGTGGTTTTATATCTTTAATTTCAACTCTATCAACCTTACATCCCCATCTATCGGTTGCTTCATCTAGTGTTTGTCTTAACTGATTATTTATAGAGTCTCTTGAAGAGAATGTACTATCAAGATCCATTTTACCAACAATATCACGTATTGTAGTAATTGCAATATATGTAATACCTTTTTGAAGACTTTCTATTTCATATACAGCTTTTACAGGATCTGTAATTTGATAAAATACAACTGTATCAATTGTAATTGTTACATTATCTTTTGTTATAACACTTTGTGGTGTAACATCCATTGTTTGTTGTTTTAGACTTACGACAGCTCTTATTTTATCGACAAAAGGTAAAATAAAATTAAGACCAGCTTGTGCAGTTTTATAATATTTACCTAAACGTTCTACAATACGAACTTCAGATTGTTTTACCACTTTTATAGAAGAAAAAGATATAATTAATACCAAAATAATTAATATTATAAAAAAAATTTCCATAATTAAACCTCCATATATATAAATAAAATAAATTTTATTTAGCAACTTTTTGCACTTTTAATTTCACACCTTGAATGTCTTTTACTATAATTTTGCTACCAACTGAAATTTGTTCATTATCATCATATGAAATAGCAGACCAAATTTCACCGCAGACTTTTACTTGACCAAAATTAGTTATATTATTAATATCACTTATAACAACTCCAGTTTTTCCAATTATAGACATATTATTCATTTTAGTATCATCTTTGTTTTTAAATAATTTTTTTACAATTGGCTTCATAAAAATTATCATAAGTATTGTAGAAATTGAAAATACAGCAATTTGTATTTCTACAGAAAAGCCTAAAATACTACAAATGAACGCTAAAAATGATCCAATTCCTGGCCATATAAATAAGAATGAAATATTAAAAATTTCAATTATTAAAAATAATCCACAAAGAATTAACCAAATAATCCAAATTGGTAATCCAAACATAAATATCCCCCTACTGCTTAATATAGTTAACATTATATAATATTTATATTAAAAAATCAATATAAATATTTATAATGTACTGAGAAATTAAGGATTTATAAAATTTTTGTAACATTATTGACATATAATATAGTATATGATACAATAAGCTTGAAAAATCAACGTTTAGAATAGTATGTTTCCTCAAAATTTGACATATTTAACCTTTTATGTTATAATAGACAAAGTATACCTAAAAAAGGAAGGGGTAAAAGTTAATTATGAAAAAGAAAAGTGTGCTCAGTACACTAGGTTTTATATTATTTACCATAGTAGTATTAGTACTTATATTTAGTGCTGTATTGGTAACAATACTTAATACATATAAACCAACTGTAAAGGCTTATGTAGATGACAAATTTATTGGATATTTTTCATCAGAGCAACAATTTGATGATGTATATAATTCTTTAGTTACTGAGAAAAAAAGTACTAGTTCAAATGTAAAAGTATATCTTGAAAATGAACCGACTTTTGAAACTTGTTATATAAAAGACTCGCTATTGACTAAACAAAATGTATATACAAATTTAAGAGCAGAAATAAAAACTGAATATACTTTTTATGATGTTAATGTTGATGGCGAAAATAAAATGAGATTTGATACTCAAGATGATGCTCAAAAATATGCTGATAATTTAAAAAATGAAGTAGCAAAATTAAATGTTGAAGTAAAAGAAGAAAAAGTAGCTGAACAAGCAGAAGTTACTACTATTGAAAGAGCAGATAGTATTCTAAAGGATATAGTTGATAGAAATAAACCAGTTGAAACTCCTAAGGCTACGGTTCAAACTACAAATAATTATGTGAATACTACAACAACTACTACAAATCAGAGAGCATCACAAGAATTAGCAAATATAGCAGCAGCTCAAGGTGGTGTTTGGCCTACTGTTGAAAGAAGAATTAATTGTCATTATATGGGATATGCTGGACATACAGGAACTGACATTGGTGGTGCAGTTGGAACACCAATATATGCATATAAATCAGGAGTTGTAATATTTGCAGGTTGGGGTTCTGGATATGGACTTCACGTAAAAATAGATCATGGAAATGGAATAGTAACATATTATGCACATTGCAGTCAACTTTTTGTTACTGCAGGTCAGCAAGTATCTCAAGGAGAACAAATAGCAAAAATTGGTATGACAGGATATACAACAGGTCCACATTTACACTTTGAGATAAGGGTAAATGGAGTACCTATAAATGCTTACCCATATATTGCAGGAAAATAAAATAGATATATTCTACAATATTGTAGATTATATATAAATAACACCTAATACTCAGAAATATATTACCTCAAATATTTCTTAGTTATAGGCAAGTAAGAAAAAGGAGGGAAAAAAATGACTAAAGAAAGAAAATCAGAAATTTTAACTGAATTTGCAAAAAAAGATAAAGACACAGGTTCTGTTGAAGTTCAAGTAGCTTTACTTACTGAAAGAATCAATAATCTTACTGAACATTTAAGAGTTCATAAAAAAGATGAACATTCAAGACGTGGACTTTTAATAATGGTTGGTAAAAGAAAAAGATTACTTAAGTATTTAGAGTCTAAGGACATTGATAGATACAGAGAGTTAATTAATAAACTTGGAATAAGAAAATAAAAACTTTTAGACTATATGCAAAATTTTAAATGTATATAGTCTAATTTTATACGTTATAATATTTTAATAGAATGTATAATATGAAAAACAAATTAGTATAATATTATTAGGAGGATTTATGGAAGATAATAAAGAGATAAGTAAAAATATATATTTAAAAACTTTTTTATGGATGTTTTTAGGATTATTTGCTACAGGATTAATTAGCGTATTTGCATATACAACTAATGTTTTACCAACATTAATATTGTCAGGAATATGGCCAATTTTATTAATAGCTGAAATAGTTGTAGTTTTATTATTCTCATTTTTGTTTAGAAAATTACCCCCAAGTGTAGTGTTAATTTTATTTTTTATATATGCTGTAATTAATGGAGTTTCAATTTCCAGTATATTCTATGTATTTAAATTATCATCAATTATATACTTATTTTTTGTAGCAAGTGCAGTTTTTGGAATATGTGTTTTATATGGATATTTTACTAAAAAAGATTTAAGTAAAATAGGTCCTATTTTAACAATTACATTAATAGCATGTTTAGTTATAAGCATTGTTAATTTATTTTTAAATGTAACATTATTAGATACAATAATTGATTGTGTAGTATTATTGTTATTCTTTGGGATAACAATGTTCGATATGCAAAAATTAAGAGTTTTAGCAGAAAATGCTACTAAAGAAACTGAAAATAAAATAGCAATTCATGGAGCAATGGAATGTTATTTAGATTTTATTAATATTTTCTTAAGAATATTGAGCTTATTTGGAAAAAGAAAATAAATTTTATAATATGAAGAGACTTAAAAAAGTATCAAATTAACTCTATACTTTTTAAGTCTCTTTAAAATTTATTATATATAATTATACTTTAACTTCCAGTACTGCCAAATCCACCTTTTCTTATATTAGTAGCATTATCATTATCAGCAATTAAAAATTTTTGAAAATATGCCTGACCTGCACTTTCACCCTTTTTTATAACTTTATCTGTAAATGAAATATTATAATACATAAACATTAAATGTCCTTCATTTGATTCATTATTATAATAGTCACTTTCAATAATTCCAATACTATTTGACATTATAAGTCCTTTTTTTAATGGAAATGAACTTTTATTTGCAAGTATTAAAACTTCATCATCCTCAAAATATGATTTTATACCTGTAGGAATAAGAGTTGGTTTAATTTCTTCGTAATTTTTTTCTCCCTTTAAAAATATTGAAATATTTTTAAAAACAGTTTTCCAAATTGATGGTATTGTTGTATCTATAGCTGCCTCTATATCATATCCTACAGAATTTTTTGTTTTTCTAACTGGTAGATTTATATTATTATTTTTAAAACTATTACATACTTCAAAGCCCCTTTTTTTCAATTATATCCTCTCCTTTTAATAAGAATATTATAACATAAGTAGATTAATATGAAAAGAAATATATGATTAATTTATATAATTATTAAATAATACTTATATTAAAAATAGATATATTAAAAAATAGTATATGTAATAATGAAATAAAATTATTCTTTAGTAAGTTCATCTAAAGTAGAAAATTCATATCCTTGTTCTTTAATTTTAGTAATTAATTCATCAAGAATTTCACTATTAGTTTTTGAAGTATTATGTAGAAGAATAATTGCACCATTATGAAGTCTAGGTAATAATTTATTAAAAGCTTCTTCTTTAGATGGCTGCTTATTTTTATACCAATCTACATAAGCCAGACTCCAAAAAATTGTTTTATAACCTAATTCATTTGCCATTTTTAGATTAGCTTCACTATATACACCTTGAGGAGGTCTATAGAATTTTTGCATATCTTGCCCAGTAATATCTTTATATAATTGTTCCATTGGTTCAATTTCTTTTTTAAAGTCTTCCATTGTAGACATCTTAGACATATTTGGATGAGTCATAGTATGATTTCCAATAATGTGACCATCAGCTATAATTTGATTTACTAAATCTGGGCTAGTTTTAAGGAAGTTACTAACTACAAAAAAAGTTGCTTTTACATTATGTTTTTTAAGTGTTTCAAGAATTTTAGGAGTATATCCTGCTTCATATCCAGCATCAAACGTTAAATATACTTTTTTCTCATTTGTATTTCCAATATAATATGAATTATATTGCTTTAAAAATTCACTTGTTGCATTTCCTGTAGGTGGTTCTCCATTTTTAGAAAAACTTAGTCCCCAATTAGTTTTGGAACTTTTTGATGCAAATAAATATCCAAATGGTAAAGAAAAAATAATTATTAATACAATTAATCCCATTATAATATGTTTTTTATATATTGTAATATACATATAATTCACCTTAAACTTTCTATTTTAATATATTTTAATGTTTAGTAAAATATGAATATATTAATATAAATATATAAGATATTAAAAAATTATTTATTGAAATATTTTTAAAATTTATATAAAAATTAGTGAACTTGATGTATATTTTTTATTTTATATGATATAATCTTACCTGGGGATAGGTGATTATTTTGAAAGAAAGATTTTTAGATATACTTAGAAGTATAAATAGAGAAGGAATTGACAAATTAATTGCATTTTTAGAAGAAACTGATTTTTTTACAGCACCTGCAAGTACAAGATTTCATGGTTCTTATAGTGGAGGACTTTTAGAACATAGTTTAAAAGTATATGATATTTTAAATGAAAAAGTTAAAAATACAGAATTTAATTTTAATGAAGATAGTATAAAAATAGTAGCTCTATTACATGATATATGTAAAGTTAATTATTATAAAGTAGATTATAGGAATACTAAAAATAAAAATGGAGATTGGGAAAAAGTACCATATTATACTGTTGATGATAAGGTGCCATACGGTCATGGTGAAAAATCTGTTATGATGTTATCTGAATTTATATCTCTTACTAGTGAAGAAAAATACGCTATAAGATGGCATATGGGATTTACTGAACCAAAAGAGTTATATTCTACAATTGGTAATGCCTTTAAGAAATATCCATTATCATTGTTACTATTTGAAGCAGATCTTGAATCAAGTTATTTTTTTGATATTTAAAAGTTGAAAATGTTGAAAAGTATAGTAAAATTTATAATATATGAAAGGATGTGTTTATAATGGAGGATTGTATTTTTTGTAAAATTATAAAAGGAGAAATTCCAAGTAAAAAAGTTTATGAAAATGAGTATGTATATGCTTTTGAAGATATACACCCAGTAGCACCAGTACATGTTCTAGTTATTCCTAAAATTCATATACCAAGCTTAAATGATATAAATGAGGATAATTCAAAATATGTATCTGAGATTTTTAAATCAATAGTAGAAATTACAAAGTTAAAAAATATTTGTAATTCTGGTTATAGAGTAATATCTAATTGTGGTGAAGATGGAGGTCAAGTAGTAAATCATTTACATTTTCATGTCCTTGGTGGAAAAGATTTAGGACCAAAACTTGTAAAATAAAAGAATTGATAAAAATATTTTACTAAAATTTTAATATTTGTTATACAAAGATTTTTTTGTAAATAACATCAAAAAAATATATAAAAAAACGTGACTTTTTTTGTTTTTTAGGTTATAATATATATTATATAGATAGTATTCTATTGTAAGGAGGAATTAATATGAGTGAAAAAATAAAAAAAGAAGAAAAAGTTGAGGTTACTGAAAATACTAATAATTTAGAAATAGCTACTAATTTAAATATATCTGAGGATGTAATTGGAATTATAGCAGGACTTGCAGCATCTGAGGTTGATGGCGTAGCTGGTATGACTTTAGGCTTTGTTGATGGAATAAATCAAATATTAGGAAGTAACAAAAAGTATTCTAAAGGAGTTAAAATAGAGCTTGATGGTAAAAAAGTATCAATTGATTTATATGTTAATGTAAAATATGGAGTAAAAATTCCTGATGTAGCATGGTCAGTACAAAATTCTGTTAAAAATTCAGTAGAAACAATGACTGGTCTTGAAGTATCAAATGTAAATATAAATGTTCAAGGAATTATATTTGATAAGAAAGAAAAAGAAAAAGCAGTACCAGTAGTAGACGAAGATACAGAAGAATAAGAATTATTAATTTTAGCTCAAGTATTATATATATTTGAGCTAAAATAATATTAGGGGGATATATATGAGATTTTTTGAAAAATTTTTATTAATCATATTTTCAATTATAATTATAATTATTTCTATTGGTTTAGTACTATATTCAACAGGTATGATAGATATATCAAATATATTAAATATGGTAAATGAATGGATATTTAATAATAAAATCTGTGTAATTGTAATTGGAACAATATTTTCACTATTCGGTCTTGCGGGATTATTCTCAATATCATATAATTCTGATAGTACAAAACCAGGACTTGCATTAAAAAGTGATAAAGGTACAGTATATATAACTAAAGATACTTTTGATAATATAGTACTTGCAATTACTAGAAATTATGCTGAATTAAGAAATGTAAGAGTAGAAACTAATATTTCAGAGGAAGGAATTAGTTGTACTGTATATGCTAATATACTGCCTGATACAGTAGTTCCAACACTTACTGCTAAGTTGCAGGATAGTATAAAATCTACTATATTAAAACAGACAACAATTGAGATAAAAGAAGCAAATATAAAAATTAAGGGAGTATATATAGAGCCTCAAAAGAAATAGGATGTGATTTATTTGAAAGATTTTTTTGAGTATATAAAAAAAAATAAATATGTTATTATATGTATAAGTATAGTAGTAGTACTATACGCTTTAGGAATAGTTGAATTTTTATTTAAACTATTTTTTCTACTTGTATTAATAGCACTTGCAATTTGGGTAGGAAAAAAATTGCAAGATAATGAAGATAAAATTGGAAAAATTTTTAGTAAATTTAGAAAAGATAACGACGATGTATATTATTATGAGGATAAAAAGTAAAAATTAAGTTACTTAAAAGATTGGAGATACATAAAGAATGGGGAGAAAAAAAGCAAGAGAAAATGCATTTAAATGTATTTATGAATATGAATTTGATAAAAAAATTGATATAAATAAAATATTAAAATATTGTCATGAAGAAAATAATTCTAGTCAAGAAGAAATTGAATATATTAATAATGTGGTTATAGGTATAAAACATAATATTGATAATATTGATAAAATTATATTAGAAAAATTAAAAAATTGGAGTATAAATAGAATATCAAAAGTTGATTTGGCAATTTTAAGACTGGCTATATATGAAATAAAATTTATTGAAGATATTCCATTAAAGGTAACTGCAAATGAATCGGTAGAACTTGCAAAATTATATGGGGATCAAAATTCTAAATCTTTTGTAAACGGTGTTATTGCCAAAGTTATAAAAGATATAGAAGAGGAAAAATAGTATGGAAAAAAAAGTATATAGCGTATCTCAATTAAATAAATATATTAAAATAATAATGGATAATGATACATTCTTAAATGATATTAATATTACTGGTGAGATAACTAATTTTAAAGCACATTATTCAGGACATTTATATTTTACATTAAAAGATGATACATCAACTATAAAATGTGTAATGTTTAAAGGAAATGCAATGTATTTAAAATTTAAACCAGGAGATGGAATGAAAGTTGTAATTTCTGGACAAGTTAGTGTATTTGAAAGAGATGGTGTATATCAAATATATTGTAAGTCGATGATACCTGAGGGAGTAGGAGAGTTATATATTGCCTATGAGCAATTAAAGAAAAAATTAGATAAAGAGGGACTTTTTGATGAAAAATATAAAAAAAGATTACCTTTTTTGCCAAATCGTGTAGGAGTAATAACATCTAGAACTGGGGCGGTAATTAGAGATATAATTAATGTATCTACAAGAAGATATCCTAATGTTAATTTACTTATATATCCTGCTAGTGTACAAGGTGTAAATGTTGCTAAAACTGTTATATCAGGTATAAAAACTTTTAATAAATTAAACAATGTTGATGTAATAATAATAGCTAGAGGTGGAGGATCATTTGAAGATTTATTTGGATTTAATGATGAGAGTTTAGCAAGAGAAGTATTTAATTCACATATACCTATTGTTTCTGCAGTAGGACATGAAACAGACTTTACAATTTGTGATTTTGTATCAGATTTAAGAGCACCTACTCCATCTGCTGCGGCTGAACTTGTTTATCCACAATATAGTGATATTATACAAAAAATAACATCTGATAAAAATAGAGTAATGCTTGGTATAGGAAATTATATTGAAAGAAAAAAAGAATATGTTAAAAGATTAAAAGCATTAAAATTAGAAAAAGTACCTCTTGATATAATTCAAAAACATAGATTAACTATAGATTCGTGTATGAAACAATCATATAATACTATTTGTATTAATTTAGAAAAATATAAATCAAAATTTATGCAAGCAACTGCTAAATTAGATGTTCTAAGTCCACTTAAAACTTTATCTAGAGGATATAGCATAGTACAAAATAAAAATGGAAATGTTATAACCAAAATAAAAGAAGTAAGTAAAAATGATGAATTATTTTTAACTCTTACTGATGGAAAAGTTAATGTTATAGCAAAATAAATAATAAATTATTTTTAAAGGAGAATTAAAGTATGCCAAAAAAAGAAGTAAAAAGTTTTGAAGAAAGTTTATCCGAACTTGAAAGTATTGCTACAAAAATAGAAAAAGGAGACTTAAGTCTAGAAGATGCAATGACAGAATTTGAAAAAGGAATAAAACTTTCTAAAGAATGTAGTAAAAAATTAGATGAGGCTGAAAAGAAGATAAATATTTTAGTACAAAAAGAAAATGGAGAATATGAAGAAGAAAACTTTGTTGAAGAATAATAATATAAATTATTTTTAAATTTAAGTTTAAATATCAATTACTTACATAAAATAAATGTAGTAGTTGATATTTTTTTAAGGAGATATATTTTTATGAAAAAAGAAAAGAAAATAAATAATTTAAATATTTCAAATGATTTAGAAATTGAAAGAAAAGATAAAAAGAATTTAAAAAATAGTGGATATGATTTTGTACCAAGACTTGATCATTGGACCTCAATTGATGAGCAAAAAATAAAAGTAAATGAAATTGAAAATATAACAGATAAAAATGATTAATTAGTATATAAAGTATAAATTTAAAATATTTTGTAAAATGAGTTGAAAAAATAATATAGTTGCGATAAAATATATATGTAAAAGGGGGAATTATTAATGAATATAAAAATAGGAATAAATGGATTTGGTAGAATAGGAAGATTAGTTCTTAGAGCATCTCTTGAAAGAGATAATGTAGATGTAGTTGCTGTAAATGATCCATTTATTGATTTAGAATATATGAAATATATGCTTACATACGATTCAATTCATGGTAAATTGGATTCTAAAATAGAAATAGCAAATGGAAATCTTGTAATTGATGGAAAGGAAATTAAAGTATTTAATTTTAAAGATCCAAATGAAATACCATGGAAAGAAGCAGGAGCTGAATATATTGTTGAGTCATCAGGTGTATTTACTACTACAGAAAAAGCATCTGCACATTTTACTGGTGGAGCAAAGAAAGTTATAATATCAGCACCTTCAAAAGATGCTAAAATGTTTGTTATGGGTGTAAATCAAGATGAATATACAAAAGATATGAATGTCGTATCTAATGCATCTTGTACAACTAACTGTTTAGCACCACTTGCTAAAGTTATAAACGATAACTTTGGAATTGAAGAAGGACTTATGACTACAGTTCATTCAACAACTGCTACACAAAAAACTGTTGATGGACCATCAAATAAGGACTGGAGAGGTGGAAGAGCTGCTGCTGGAAATATAATTCCATCTTCTACTGGTGCAGCAAAAGCCGTTGGAAAAGTTATACCAGAGCTTAATGGTAAACTTACAGGAATGTCATTTAGAGTACCAACTTTAGATGTTTCTGTTGTAGATTTAACATGTACTTTAAAAAAGCCTGCAACTTATGATGAAATTGTTGAAGCTGTAAAAAAAGCATGTGCTACTAGTTTAAAAGGAATAATGGATTGGACAGATGAGGCTCTAGTATCTTCAGACTTTATACATAATCCACACACATCAATTTTTGATGTAAAAGCAGGTATTGCACTTAGTGATAAATTTGTAAAACTTATTTCTTGGTATGATAATGAATGGGGTTATTCAAATAAAGTAGTTGATTTAATAACTCATATGTATGATATAGATAACAAATAGATTATATTTTAAAAATAATTTTAAAAATAGCTGACTTAAAATTAAAAACTTAAGTCAGCTATTATTGAAGAGGAGATTTTAAATATGTTAAATAAAAAAACAGTAAAAGATATTGATGTAAATTCAAAAAGAGTATTAGTTAGATGTGATTTTAACGTACCTTTAGATAAAAATGATGAAAGTATAATTACAAGTGATAAAAGAATTATTGAATCACTTAAAACAATAAAATATTTAATAGATAATAATGCAAAAGTTATACTTTGTTCACATATTGGAAAAACAGGTCAAAATAAAAGTTTAGCACCAGTAGCTAAAAGATTATCTGAGCTTCTTTCAAAAGATGTAGTATTATTAAAAGATATTATGTCTGATGAAACTAAAAATTATATTATGAATATGAAAAACTCTCAAGTTGTATTACTTGAAAATACTAGAATGACAGAACTTGAAGAAAAAAACGATATAGAATTTTCTAAAAAATTAGCATCTCTTGCAGAAATTTTTGTAAATGATGCTTTTGGAAGTGCACATAGAGCAC
This sequence comes from uncultured Clostridia bacterium, assembly GCA_947626975.1. Taxonomy (GTDB): domain Bacteria; phylum Bacillota; class Clostridia; order TANB77; family CAG-465; genus CAG-465. Next base: position 9,315 of record CANQUF010000015.1, on the reverse strand, counting down.
ATGCTTCAACTGAAGGAGTTACTCATTTCTTGCCATCTGTATGTGGATTTTTAATAGAAAAAGAAATTGAAGCACTAGATAAGGGAATAAACTCTCCTAAAAGACCTTTAGTTGCAATAATAGGTGGTGCTAAGGTTTCAAGTAAAATAGCAGTTTTAACAAATTTATTAGATAAAGTAGACACTATGCTTATAGGAGGTGCTATGTCATTTACATTTTTAAAAGCAAAAGGAATTGAGATCGGTAAATCATTAGTAGAAGATGATAAATTAGATATTGCACTTGAGATAATGAAAAAAGCTAAAGATAAAAATGTAAAATTTTTGTTACCAGTTGATCATATTGAAGCAGTTAGTATGACAGATGAGAATATATTAACAACTAATTCTCAAAATATAGATGATGAATATATGGGCTTAGATATAGGACCAAATACTATTAAGTTATATGAAAATGAAATAAATAAAGCTGGAACTGTAGTATGGAATGGACCTGTAGGTATGTTTGAAGTAAAAAATTTTGAAAATGGTACAAGAAAAATAGCTGAATGTATGGCAAATTCGAATGCAATAACAATAATTGGTGGAGGAGATAGTGCAGCAGCTGTTGAAAAATTTAATTTAGAAGATAAAATGTATCATGTATCAACTGGTGGAGGTGCTTCACTTGAATTTATGGAAGGAAAAAAATTACCTGGAATTGAAAGTCTTTTAGATAAGTAAAAAAATAAGATATAGTTATCAGTAATTATTTGATAACTAATCTTATAGTAAAATATATTAAATTTTAGTTGGACAAGTATTAAAACTAGAATATAGATTTTAGTAATAATATAGAAAGGATAAAAAGTATGAGAAAAAAAATGATAGCAGGCAATTGGAAAATGAATTATACATTAAGTCAAACAGAAGAATTTTTATTAGAAATAAAAGATAGAATAAGTGTTGATGATGTGGATGTAGTTATATGTCCAAGTTTTGTATCATTATATTTAGCTTCAAATATATTAGATGGTACAAATATACATTTAGGAGCTCAAAATGTTTTTTATGAGGAAAAAGGAGCATATACTGGAGAAGTTTCTGCACCTATGCTTGTATCTGCATTTGTAGATTACTGTATTGTAGGACATAGTGAAAGAAGGACAATGTTTAATGAAACTAATGAAGTTGTTAATAAAAAGATAAAAATTTTACTTGAAAATACTATAAAGCCTATTTTATGTGTTGGTGAAAGTTTAGAAGAAAGAGAAAGTAAAAAATTATTTGATATAATTTCAAACCAATTAAATGAATCTTTAAAAGATATAGATGAAAAAAATGTAGCTGATAATATAATTATTGCATATGAGCCAATTTGGGCAATTGGGACAGGAAAAACAGCTACTTTAGAACAAGCTGAAGAAATGTGTAAATTTATTAGAGATCAAATAGAAAAGAAATATTCTAAAAAAGTAGCTCAAAGTGTAAGGATATTATATGGCGGAAGCGTTAATACTAAAAATGCAAGTGAAATTATAAATAGTGATAACATTGACGGAGCCTTAGTTGGAGGTGCAAGTCTTAAAAATGACTTTGTATCTATTGTAAATTGCTAAAAAAAATGATATAATAACTAGTACTAAAAAATATGTTTGAAAGGAAGATTTTTTATGTATGGAAAAAAACAATATATATTAATGATTTTAGATGGTGTTGGATTAAATGATGAACAAAGAGGGAATGCTTTTAAACTTGCAAATACTCCTAATATTGATAAATTAATTGAAAAATATCCTAATACATATATTAGAACTAGTGGACTTGCAGTAGGACTCCCAGATGGACAAATGGGAAATTCAGAAGTAGGTCATACTAATATTGGAGCTGGAAGAGTTGTTTATCAAGATTTAACAAGAATTACAAAAGATATAGAAGATGGAAATTTTTTTGAAAATAAAGTTTTAATGGAAGCAATAGATAATGTAAAGAAAAATAATAGTTCACTTCATTTAATGGGACTTGTATCTGATGGTGGAGTTCATTCACATATTTCACATTTATATGCTTTATTAAAACTTGCAAAAGATAATAATATAGATAAAGTATATATTCATGCTTTCTTGGATGGAAGAGATACGCCACCTACTTCTGCAATAGAATATTTAAAAGAACTAGAAAATAAAACAAAAGAAATAGGTGTAGGTAAAATTGCAACTTTATCTGGAAGATATTATGCTATGGATAGAGATAATAGATGGGATAGGGAAAAATTAGCATACGATGCAATGATAAATGGAGTAGGTAATAAGTTTAAAACTGTACAAAAAGCAGTTGAAAATTCTTATGAAGCTCAAGAATTTGATGAATTTGTAAAACCTATAGTTATTACAGATGATGATAATAATCCAATTACAAAAATCTCAGATAATGATTCTGTTATATTTTTTAATTTTAGACCAGATAGAGCAAGACAAATTACAAGAGCTATAACAGATCTTGATTTTAGTGAATTTGATACTATAAAAATGAAAAATTTATATTTTGTAACAATGACTGAATATGATGCAAAATTAAATAATGTTAATGTAGCATATACACCACAAAGTCTTAATAATACTTTAGGGGAATATTTATCAAATAAAGGATATACACAATTAAGACTTGCAGAAACTGAAAAATATGCACATGTTACATTTTTCTTTAATGGTGGGGAAGAAAAGCAGTATAATGGAGAAGATAGAATATTAGTTCCATCACCTAAAGTAGCAACCTATGATTTAAAACCTGAGATGTCTGCTTATGAAATAACTGATAAAGTACTTGAAGCTATGGATTCTAAAAAATATGATGTAATAATTATGAATTATGCCAATGGAGATATGGTAGGACACACAGGAATTATTGAAAAGGCAATTGAAGCAGTAGAAACTTTGGATAAATGTGTAGGTAAAGTTATATCGAAATTAGAAGAGATAAATGGTGAAGCTTTAATTACAGCAGATCATGGTAACTGCGAATATATGTTAGATTTAAAAACTGGTGAACCTATTACTTCTCACTCTACATTTGATGTACCTTTAATAGTAGTATCAAATAGAGTAAAATCTATTAAAGATGGAAAATTGTGTGATTTAGCACCAACTTTACTTTCTCTTATGAATGAACCAAAACCAATTGAAATGACAGGAGAAAGTCTTATCGAGTTATAATTATATACATTTTTTATGAAAGGAGACTTTTTGTATGTTTTTAGAGGAAGAAGAAAATAAAGAATATGATGAGAATGCATGGTTTAGTGGAGATACATCTGCTTTTATAGAACACATAATGAGAGAAGACGAAGAAAATGAAAAAAAATTTCAAAAGGAAAAAGAAGAGAAAATAAAAAAGGCATATGAAGAATTTAAAAAAAGTCTAGGAATATATGTATGTACAAACTGTGGATATGTAATAGATGAAACAAAACCTCAAAAACCAGACGGAAAGTTTAAAAAAATTGTAAGTAGATTAAAAAAATGCCCATATTGTGGTGCAATTGTTAATTCTAAGCTATTTAAGAAAGTTACAAAGGAACAATTAGATAAGTTAGTATATGAAACTAAAAAAAAGAAAGCTAATAGATCTAGAATGGTAAAGATCTCACTTAATAAAATGCAAAATGACTTAGAAAAAATTAATCAAGATCTTACTGATGATTTAAATAGTGGAAAAATATCGCCAGAAAACTATGCAACTCTTATGATAAATTTAAGCTATAATATTTATAGATATTATTCTAGAGATGAAAATATTAAATTATTTTTTTCTGAAATAAGAGATTATGCATATACTAATTCAAAAAATGCTTTATCAAGGAAATATTCTATTGAAAAAGTCGAATATAAATTAGAAGATTTATTAAATGAATATAATAAAGAAGATGATATAAATTATTTAATATATTCTAAGAAAATTGAGCAAAATCATTTAAAAACATGTAAAGATGATGAAAGGAATGAAATTGCTGATAGAATTAAAGAAATAGATGATAAAATTAGTAAAATAAATAGCTTAGATAAAGATATAAATCTACAGAAAAAATATGTAAATCAAGTTACAAAAATAAATGATAAAGTATATGACAATATTACTGTTAATAACGAAAGTGACTTTAAGAAAAAATTAAGGCAAACTAATAGTTAAAATAATCTTTTATAAAAAATTTAGAGGTTGATATGGATAAAAGTATTAAAGAGGATTTAACAAATATACTTTATAATATTTCTGATAATTTAGTTAAAATAGAAATAGATGGTGGTATAGATGGTTGGAAAAGAAAAGAGAGTGCAATTAATGAAAGCTTTACAAAATGTAAAGAGGCAATAAAAAATACTATAAATGAATTAACACCACAAACTATTGATAAAAATATACATAATATGATAACACAAAGAATAGATCAACTAATTGAAGATTGTAGGATAAGAATAAGTAGAACTGTAAGTGTTAATAATAAAGAAAGTTATAATGATAATTCTAATATTGCAGTTGTTACATCTAAAAATTGTATAGAAAATATTATGGATGAGCTAGATGTAAATGATGAAAATGCTTATAATTTAATTACAAATTCTTTAAAAAATATGTTATTTAGGATAAACTCTCAAAAAGAGAATTCTAGAATTAGAAATAATTTAGATCATAGCATTGAAAATGAGGTATTATCAAAAACTGAGCATGAATTATCTTGCTTTTTTCAAAGATTAAAAGATAATGGATATAATACTAATGATATAGATTTAAAAGCATTATTATATTCAAATTTAATTTTGCCTTTACAAACTAAAATAAAAGAAATTGATTTAGATTTATATCATAAATCTAAAATTAAACAGCAAGATACAATAGTGCAATCCTTATCTAATAAAACTATATTTAATTTTAAAAAAAATTTAAAATTAGTTGACGTTAACAAAGTAAATCAAAGTGGTACTATAAAAACATTAGATGAAGAATTAAAAGGATATACAATATATGTTGAACCTAAAGATAAAGATGTTAACCATCAAGTTGGAGATGAATTTTTAACTTTAGATGATTTATTTAAAGATTAGTTATTTTCTACGATATTATATTATATCGCTAGTTAATATATATATTTAAGGAGGAATTTTTTATGAAACAATATTTAGAGATTGAATCAGTTTATGCAAGAGAAATTTTAGATTCAAGAGGTAATCCAACTGTTGAAGTTGAAGTTTGCGTTGAAGGAGGGTATGTTGGACGTGCTGCAGTACCATCTGGTGCTTCAACTGGAGCATTTGAAGCTGTTGAATTAAGAGATAACGATAAATCTAGATATTTAGGAAAAGGAACATTAACTGCTGTAGATAATGTTAATGATATAATTGCACCTGAGATAGAAGGTATGAATGCTTTAGATCAAGTAGAAATTGATAATACAATGATACAACTTGATGGAACTGAAAATAAAGGAAAGCTTGGAGCAAATGCAATACTTGGTGTATCTTTAGCAGTAGCTAGAGCAGCTAGTGAAGCTTTAGGTGTAAGTTTATATAATTACTTTGGTGGAGTTAATGCAAAAACTTTACCTGTTCCAATGATGAATATATTAAATGGTGGTAAACATGCAGATAATAGTGTAAACATTCAAGAATTTATGATAATGCCAATAGGAGCTGAAAATTTTAAAGAATGTTTAAGAATGTGTGCAGAAGTATTCCATAATTTAAAATCTGTTTTAAAAGCAAAAGGACTTGCTACATCTGTAGGTGATGAAGGTGGATTTGCACCAAATCTATCAAAAGATGAAGAAGCATTACAAGTAATTGTAGAAGCTATTGAAAAAGCAGGATATGTACCTGGAAAAGATTTTAAAATAGCAATAGATGCTGCTGCAACTGAAATGTATGATGAAGCAAAGAAAAAAGGAGAAGAAGGAAAATACTATTTCTGGAAATCAGATAAAATGTACACTCGTGAAGAAATGGTAGAATTTTGGGAAGATTTAGTAGAAAAATATCCAATAATATCTTTAGAAGATGGTCTTGCTGAAGAAGATTGGGATGGATGGAAATTACTTACTCAAAAGTTAGGTAAAAAAATTCAATTAGTAGGAGATGACTTATTTGTTACAAATACTAAAAGATTAAGTAAAGGTATTGAACTTGGAGTTTCAAATTCTATACTTATAAAATTAAATCAAATTGGTACAGTAACTGAAACACTAGAAGCAATAGAGATGGCAAATAGAGCAGGTATGACAGCTGTTGTATCACATAGATCTGGAGAGACAGAAGATACTACTATTGCAGATTTAGTTGTTGCAACTAACGCTGGTCAAATAAAAACTGGTGCTCCATCAAGAACTGATAGAGTATGTAAATATAACCAATTATTAAGAATTGAAGAAGAATTAGGTTCTGCTGCTAAATATTTAGGTAAAAATGCTTTCTTTAATTTAAAATAGTATAAAAAATCCCTAGAGTATAATAAACTCTAGGGATTAGTTTTAATTATTAGATATGAGTTCAGATAATCTATCTAATATTTGTTCATAGCTAGGACTATTTTCATCATCGAAGAAATAATCGTCAAAACTATATAGTATTGATTTTAACATATTTATTTCATTATTAATCTCATTTTGCTCATATTTATTATTTAAAAAATCTTGTCTTTGTTTAAAAAGTTTTTTATAATATGTTAAGGTCTTAGTAGAATTATTGATAAAGATTTTTGAATTCTCACAAGCTTTTTGCTTAATTTTTATTGCAACTTTGTTAGTTACAATGTTATGAGTAATAGAATAAGAAATAATTTTAGAAATAACATATCTCCGAGTATTAAATTTTTTTGCTAACTCATTCATTGAATAATCAAAACTTGCATATTCATTTGCAATTTTCTTAATTTCTTCTTCTGAAAAGTCAGTAAACTTACGCAAATTTTTCATAAAATTTTACACCCCCTAAAAAATTATTTTTAAGCTCAAAAAAATTATGAAAATATAATATCATATTTTTAATAAAAAGTAAATGTTTTTTATTGTTACATAAATAAAAAATTTCTAATCGTTATTTTAGTATAATTTTTTGATTATTCTAATATAGATTTTTTTATAAAAAATCAATTTGACAATATAGTATAAGTATAGTATAATATATATGTTGTTTTAATGATCGTTTTTGTAAGATTAATTGTATAATAAATAAATAATATATGATTAAAGTGTAATAATAAAATTGTTCGGAATTTATATTAAATTAAAAATTAAAATAATTAAAAAGGGGGAATGATTAATTAATGGAAAAAACTCAAAATTCAAATAATAAATTTTCGAAAATTAATAATGTTAATAATAAATCATTAAAAAATAATATAAAACCCAAAATAAGAAAAGTAAAATCAAATAATATTTTAAAAAATAGTAGAGGTTTTAATATTAATAAAGAGGAAAAGAATTTAGTAGTTACAAAAGGTAATAAGCCGGCAAAAACTTCAAGCAATAAACCTACAATATTTTCTAAACCTAAACTAAAAATTATACCGCTTGGAGGTCTTAATGAAATAGGTAAAAATATAACAGTTTTTGAATATGAAAATGATATAATAGTTGTAGATTGCGGTCTTGCTTTTCCTGAAGATGAGATGTTAGGTGTAGATTTAGTAATACCTGATATTACTTACTTAGAAAGGAATAAACATAAAGTAAAAGCTCTTGTAATAACACATGGACATGAAGATCATATAGGTGCTATACCATATTTTTTAAAGAAAATTAATGTGCCAATATATGGGACTAAGTTAACTTTAGGTTTGATAAAAGCAAAGCTTATAGAACATAATTTAGAAAAAAGTGCAACTTTAAAAGAAGTAAAGCCACGTGACATTGTAAAAATAGGCAAATTTAAAGTTGAATTTGTGAAAATGACACATTCTATTGCTGATTCTGTAGGTATTGCAATAACAACACCTTTTGGAGTTATATTTCATACAGGTGATTTTAAAGTAGATTATACACCTATTGATGGAGAAGTTATGGATTTTTCTAGAATTGCTGCACTAGGAGATCAAGGTATACTTTTATTGATGTCTGATAGCACTAATGTACAAAGACCCGGATATACAATGTCAGAGAGTACAGTTGGTAAAGAGTTTGATAAAATATTTAGTAACTGTAATAAAAGAATTATAGTTGCGACTTTTGCTTCTAATATTCATAGAATGCAACAAATAATGAATTCAGCTATTAAAACAAAAAGAAAAGTTGCAGTTGTAGGTCGTAGTATGGTAAACGTATTAAATGTTTCTAGAGAACTTGGATATCTTGATGTTCCTGATGATACAATTATTGATATAGATAAAATAGGTATGTATAATCCTGAACAATTAGTAATTATTACAACAGGTTCACAAGGAGAACCAATGGCAGCACTTAGTCGTATGTCTGCTGGTGAGCATAAAAAGGTACAAATTACTTCAGAAGATTTAGTAATATTTTCTTCGTCTCCTATACCTGGAAATGAAAAATCTGTAGATAGGGTTATAGATGAATTGGAAAAACTTGGAGCAGAAGTTATATATAATCAACTTGCTGATGTTCATGTATCTGGTCACGCTTGCCAAGAAGAATTGAAATTAATTCTTTCATTAACTAAGCCAAAATATTTTATGCCAGTTCATGGTGAATATAGATTTTTAAAACAACATGGTGAACTTGCTACAATTACTGGTACACCAAAAGAGAATATATTTTTAATGGAGAATGGTAAAACTTTAGAAATAGATAAATATTCTGCTAAAATAACTACTCAAGTTCCATCTGGTATTGTTTTAGTTGATGGACTAGGAGTAGGTGATGTAGGAAATATAGTAATTAGAGATAGACAACTTTTATCTGAAAATGGTATGATAATTGTTGTTGTAACTTTAGATAAAAAAACAGCAAAAGTTGTATCAGGACCTGATATAGTAACTCGTGGATTTGTATATGTAAGAGAAAGTGAAGATTTGATGGAAGATATAAAAAATATAGCAAGAAAGAAATTAGATAAATGCTATAGTGAAAATGTTCATGAGTGGTCTATAATTAAAAATAGTTTAAAAGATACATTAATGCATTACATATATGGAAAGACAAAAAGACAACCGATGGTTTTACCAATTATTATGGAAGTTTAGTAATTTTATACACTTAAAATTAGTTAATAAATTACAAAACACTTTTTATTAAATAAAGAAAAAATATAAATTTTAAAAGGGGCTGTAAAAAAAGTCCTATCAAAAATGAGTGAAAATTTTTTCACTCATTTTTGCATGAAAAAAGCTATCA
>CANQUF010000014.1 GCA_947626975.1 uncultured Clostridia bacterium | reverse complement strand
AAAATTTGACACATTCTTTCCGTTGTGTCTGTAAGGTTAAGCTATTATTTTTTTTACTTCAACTGTCAAACTCGGGAGTTTAATTTATTAAAATAAAATGGAATTAAAATATGAATGTGTAGTGAAATTTTGGTGAAATTATGTTATGTATATTCACAATAAATTATATTTGTGATATAATTCTTGTGGTGATAAAATTTGGAAAATATATATAATATATTAAATATAAACAAAGATATATTTGAAAAATCTAAAATAATAGAGGAACAATTAGATAATATATACAAAAAAATAGAAGATATAAGTATGTTTAATCAAGCAAAGGTAATGAAAGCTTTTAAAGAATGTAAAGTATCAACTACTCACTTTGGAAAAACTACTGGCTATGGATATGATGATATAGGAAGAGAAGTTATAGAAAGTATATATGCTAAGGTTTTTAAAACAGAAGATAGTCTAGTTAGAATTCAATTTGTAAATGGCACTCATACAATATCAACTGTACTTCAAGCATTATTAAATAGTGGTGAAAAGTTACTTGCTGTAACAGGAAGGCCATATGATACTTTATGTGAAGTTATTGGAATAACTGAAAATCCATTATCATTAATAAATAAGGGAGTAAAATATGATGAGATAGATTTAAAAGAAGATGGTAAACCAGATATAAAAAGTATTTGCTCATATTTAGAAAATAATAAAGTAAAATTAATACATATTCAAAGATCAAGAGGATATTCATTAAGAAATGCACTTACAATATCTGATATAGAAAATATAGTAAAGAATATTAGACTTATTAATAAAGATGTTGTTATAATGGTGGATAATTGCTATGGTGAATTTACTGAAAAGCTAGAACCAACAGAAGTAGGAGTGGATATTGTTTGTGGAAGTTTAATAAAAAATCCAGGTGGTGGACTTTGTGAAATAGGAGGATATATAGCAGGAAGACATGACTTAATAGACTTATGTGCACAAACTCTTACATGTCCTGGAATAGGAAAAGAATGTGGAGCAACACTTGGTCAAAATAGGAATATATTACAAGGACTTTTTATTGCACCAGCTATAGTTAAGAATGCTTTAAAATCTGCAATTTTTTCATCAGCACTTTTAGAAGATTTAGGATTTGAAGTTTATCCTAAGAAAGATGATATAAGGTCTGATATAGTTCAAGTAATTAAATTTAATGATAAATCAAAACTTATAAAATTCATACAGGGTATTCAAGAAGCAAGTCCAGTAGATAGTCATGTTGTACCATATCCTTGGAATATGCCAGGATATGATTCACAAGTAATTATGGCTGCTGGTACTTTTATTGATGGAGCTTCTATTGAACTTTCTGCAGATTCACCAATAAAAGAACCATACGTTGCATATATGCAAGGAGCACTTACATATGAATCAGCTAAAATTGCAATATGTATTGCAATTTCAAAAATGATGTATGGAGAGTAAAATGAAAGTTGTAGTTATAGGTGGCGGTGCTTCAGGAATGATGGCTGCAATAAAATCAGCTAAAGAAGGAAATAATGTAATCTTACTTGAAAAAACTGGATCACTTGGTAATAAATTAAAGATTACTGGTAAAGGAAGATGTAATATTACTTTTGAAGGAAGTATAGATGACTTTATGAAAAATCTTGTAAAGAATGATAAGTTTATGTATAGTTGTTTTTCTAATTTTGATAATAATGATGTAATTAAATATTTTAATCATTTAGGAGTTAAAACTAAAGTTGAAAGAGGAAAGAGAGTATTTCCTGTGAGTGATGATGCAAATGAAGTGGTAAGAGCATTAGAAAAAGAATTGAAAAAATATAAAGTAGATGTGAAATTAAATAGTAATGTAAATAATATTTCTATAAAGAATAATTCTGTAGAATATGTTGAAACTGTGGATAACAAAATATATAAATGTGATAAATGTATAATAGCAACTGGTGGAAGTAGTTATAAAAGTACAGGAAGTACTGGAGATGGATATATACTTTGTAAAAAAATAGGGCATAATATAATAGATATAAAACCAGGGTTGGTTCCATTAAAATCAAATGATAGAATTTGTAAAAAATTACAAGGATTATCTTTAAAAAATGTAAGAGTAAAATTACTTGATGATAAAAAAGTAGTATATGAAGAATTGGGAGAAATGATGTTTTCTCATTTTGGACTGACAGGTCCTATAATTTTAAGTGCTAGTAGTAAATTAAATAGACTAGATAATTTAGAAAATAAATTAGCTAAAAAAAATATTAATGTTATAATTGACTTAAAACCAGGTTTAGATATTGATTCTTTAGACAAAAGAATATGTAGAGATTTTGAAAAATATTCAAATAAAGAATTTAAAAATAGTCTAAACGATCTTTTTCCTAAAAAAATTATTCCAATTATAATAGAACTATCAAAAATTGATGAAAATAAAAAAGTACATCAAATTGAAAAAAAGGAAAGAGAAAGATTATGCTATTTGATTAAAAATTTAAAAGTAAATATAACTGGAACTATGCCAATAGATATTGCAATTGTTACAAGTGGAGGCGTAGACGTAAAAGAAATTAATCCTAAAACAATGGAATCAAAACTTGTAAAAGGAGTATATATTATTGGAGAACTTTTAGATGTTGATGCATATACTGGTGGATATAATCTACAAATAGCATTTTCAACTGCTATTGCTGCAGGTAAAAATAATTATAGTAAAGTATAGTGGAGGTATAATATGAGTGAAATAAATAATCAAAATAGTTCGTCTCAAGAAAGTAAAGTAAAAGCAAGTGATAATAATGTTCAAAGAATATATATAAAAGAAAATAAAACAAAAGGAAGTAATATATTTTTAGTATTAATTGTTGCCTTAATAAGTGGAGTTTTAGGAAGCGTGATAACAGTTATTACATTAAAATATGCAATTAATCCAAAAAGTAGTGAAAATAATATTGTTTCTCTAACTGATACAAAATATGAAATTGAGAAGGTTGAAAATCCAGTTGTAGCTATAGCAAAAGAAGCAGGCCCTTCAATAGTTGGAATAGAAGTTGAGTCAATAACACAAGGTATATTTGGCAATTCTTCCTCAAGTTCTGAGGGCTCAGGAATAGTTTATTCTGAGGATGGATATATTGTAACAAATTATCATGTTGTAGAGGATGCAATTAATGATACTAATTCTAAGATATATGTTACACTACCAGATAGTGAGGATAGTATAGAGGCTAGAATAGTTGGTGGTGATGAAACAACTGACTTAGCAGTTATTAAAATAGAAAAAACTGGACTAAAATGTGCTAAATTTGGAGACTCTTCTAATTTAAATGTAGGAGAAATGGCTGTTGCAATTGGTAATCCATTAGGTCAAGAATTTGCAGGAAGTGTTACTGTAGGGTATATATCAGCACTAAATAGAAAAGTAACTACTGATGGAAGAACATACAAATTAATTCAAACTGATGCTGCAATAAATCCAGGTAATAGTGGAGGAGCTTTAGTTAACTCAAATGGTGAAGTAATAGGTATAAATACAGTAAAAATTGCCTCATCATCAATAGGTACTTCTGTAGAAGGATTAGGATTTGCAATTCCTTCTAATGATGCAAAGCCAATAATTGAAGAATTAATAAAAAACAAAAAAATTGTAAGACCATATATTGGTATATCAGGTATAAATATAGATTATGCAACTGCTAGAAGAAACAATATTCCAGAGGGGGTATATGTAGCAGATGTAGTAACTAATTCGCCAGCTTCAAAAGCAGGAATACAAAAAGGTGATGTAATAATCGGAATAGAAGGAAAAGATATAACTACAATGGAAGAATTAAATGAAGTAAAGAATACAAAGAGCATAGGCGATAAAGTAACTTTGAAAATATATAGACAAGATGGTGAAATAGAAGTAAGCGTTACTTTAGAAAGTGATGATACAGATAATAATTAAAATAGATTTAACTAAAATTACAGGGGGATGTATTATGCAATATTTTAATAAATTAGTTGGAGATAGAATATACTTATCACCAAGAAGTTTATCAGATGAAGAAGTTGAAAAATTTACGGAATGGATGAATGATTTTCAAGTAACAGATTATACTGGAAGAAGTTCAGAAATAACGACTTATATAGAAGAAAAAGAATGGCTTGAAAATTCAGCTAAAGATACTAATAATAGAAATTTTAATATTGTAGAATTAAATAAAAATAAATTAATTGGAACAATAGGCTTGATAAAAATTAATTGGATTAAAAGAAGTGCTATACTTGGAATATTTATTGGAGATAAAGATTCTAGGAACAATGGATATGGTACAGAAGCTATAAACATGTTATTAGAGTATGGATTTAAGTATCTTAATTTACATAGTATAAGATTAGATTTGATTTCTATAAATGAAAGAGCGCATAAGTGTTACTTAAAATGCGGATTTAAAGATACAGGATATAGTAGAGAAGAAATGTTCCTAAATGGGAAATATTATGATACATTGCATATGGATATACTAGAAAGTGAATTTAAGGGAGATTATATTAGAAATAAAAATATAAAATAAAAAATTATATAAGAAATAAATTTTAATATAATACGTATAGCTATAAATAATGTTTTAGTAAAATGTTATATATTCTTATTGTTTATATAAAAATTTTTAATTTATAAAATATAAATTGCAAAAAAAAATATAAAATTATCATAAATATTTGACATAGTCAAAATAATGATGTATAATTACTTGCGGATTAATATTAAATCCTAAAATAATTATTTTGGAGGAATTTTTTATGAAAAGAAAAGTTTTACGGTTATTATCAATTATGTTAGTATTATTACTAATGTCTAGTATGTCTATTTTAGTAAATGCCGAAGATTATAGTGAGTTTTTGAAAACGAACGATGACTTCGAGTATATGTATATCGACGGTGGTTGTGTATATATCACTAGATATATAGGAAACAGTGAAGTAGTAAACATACCGGAAGAGATTGATGGAAGGACAGTATCAACTGTAGGTGATAGAATATTTTTAGGAAAAGATTTTATTAAAGAGGTTAATGTTCCAAAAACAGTAACTTCTCTTAAATATTCACCTGCAGAATCGTTTCTTAATAAATCACTAGAAGTGATTAATGTAGATGAGGAGAACGAAACCTTTTCATCACAAAATGGTGTATTATTTAGTAAAGATGGAAAAGTATTATATGCTTATCCTACAGCAAAAAAAGATGTTGAGTATACAATTCCAGATGAAGTAACAAAAATAAATACTATGGCTTTCTATGGAAATTTATATCTAACTAATCTTACTGTCAATTCAAGTGTAAAGTCAATTGAGTATTTTGCATTTGAGAATATGAATTCATTAAAAGAACTAAACTATGCAGTTATATCTAATGATTATTCACCTTCTTTTATTGGTGCTAATGAACTTGAAAAAGTATATATTGCACGGGAAGTTACATCAATAAATAAATATAGTTTTACCTATTGTCCAAATATTGTATTGTATGTATACAAAGATTCTTATGGGGAACAGTTTGCAAAAGATAATAATTTTAACTATGTTATTATTAAAGAAGATGAAAATACTTTACTAGTAGATGAAGTTACTAAAGTTGAAGCATATGGGGATATTGATTCTGATATATCTCTTAGTGTAAGCGTTCTTTCAGATGACGTTAATATAGGTGATGAATTTATCTATATTAAAGGTTATGATATAAGTCTTTTAAAAGATGGACAAGAAGTTAAGCCCAATGGAACTTTGACTGTTCGTATACCCTATACTGGAAGTGATGTATCTGATATTTCTGTATATTACTTACAATCTGCAAATTCACTAGTTGACATGAAAGCTAAATACTTAGATGATGGATACTTTGTATTTGATACAGATCATTTTTCTAATTATATATTGGCAAAGACAAATACAAATACTATTGTTTCAGATGAATCATCTAAAGACATAGAAACTTCATCAACAGAAAGTTTAAATGAGGATTCACAAACTTCATCAACAGAAAGCTTGATTGAGGATTCACAAATTTCATCAACAGAAAGCTTGATTGAGGATTCACAAATTTCAAGTAATGATGATACTTCAAAAATAGAGGAATCTGTTATTAGTAATACGCCAACAAGCAATGCTGAAAATTCTAACGTTAATAACAATATATCAAATAGTGATATAGAAAATTCAGCTAATGTTCCTGATACAGGAGATAATAGTAGTATAGTATATATTTTCTTTATACTTTCAATATGTCTATGTGCTGTATTTATTGCTACAAAAAAGAAAGTAAAAATAAAGAATAAAAATAATTAATAAAATTTATCTCTACTTATCATATATTAATGATAGGTAGAGATATTGTTTTTATTTGAAATCCCCTTAGTGGTATAAAGTTATTAATGCAAGAATATTAATTAAATATTATAAATTAAATAGTTATATAGAGTTTGAATTTTAGTCAGAAATTTGGCACAATTAGGATACAAAAAAATAATGAGTTATTAATAACTAATTAATAACAGTACACTTAAATTTAAAATTTTAAAGGAGAGATTTTCATGAAAATGCACGAAGGTTATATTGTAGTATCTGATGATGGAAAAAAGAATTTTTATTACTTTGTAGATGATTTTGCTAATGGCTTTGCTTTAGTAAAAAAAGATGGAATTTTTGGAAAAATGGATACTTCAGGAAATGTAACTTGGAAATAGTATAAAAAATCTGTTAGAACTAAATATAGTTTTAGCAGATTTTCTTTATAATCCAAATTATTATAAATATTATAAATTTACTATATATTTATTGAAATAGAAAATAAAATAAGATATAATCAAAATATAAGTTATTAATATAAAATGATATAAAGTTAAGGAGGTAGTTTTTTGTGCAGTGTGAAGGTTGTAATAAAGGAAAAGTAGATGATAAACTAGAAAAAATAGCTAAAAAGTATAAAAGTGTAGATGGTGGAATAATAGGTGCTTTACATGAAGTACAAAATGAATATGGATATATTCCACAGATAGCCCAAAAGTATTTATCAAAAGAATTAAATGTACCTATGTCAAAAATTTATGGAATAATTACATTTTATTCAAGATTTACGCTAAAACCAAAAGGAAAGCATCATATACAAGTATGTCTTGGAACAGCTTGCTATGTTAAAGGAGCTGATAAAGTTTTAGAAAGATTTAAACAAAAACTTGGTATTGATGAAGGTAAAACTACAAAAGATGGAATGTTTTCTTTAGAGTCTGTAAGATGTATAGGTGCTTGTGGTCTTGCACCAGCAATTGTTATTGATAATGAAGTGTATGGCAAAATGGATGAAAAGAAAGTAGATGAATTAATAGAAAAATACAAGGAGGAAAAATAATGTCTTCTTTAAAAAATATGGAAAATATAAAAAAAGAATATACAGAAAAATTAAAGAAAAAAAGAATAATGGTATGTTCTGGTACAGGATGCACATCATCGAAAAGTAATGTCTTACTTGATAATTTAAAAAATGAGCTTAAAGTTCAAGGGATAAAAGATGTTACAGCAGAAAAGACTGGTTGCTTTGGTTTTTGTGCTAGAGGTCCTATTGTTGTAATTGATCCAGATGAGATTTTTTATGAGCAAGTAAAAGTAGAAGATGCAAAAGAAATTGTAGAAGCAGTAAAGAAAAATGAAATAGTTGAAAGACTTCTTGCAAAAGAACAAGATAAAATTGTAAAAAAGTGGCATGAATTAAACTTCTATAACAAACAACAAAGAATAGCTTTAAGAAATTGTGGTAAAATTAATCCTGAAAAAATAGAAGAATATATAGCTATGGACGGATATATGGCACTAAAAAAAGCACTTAATATGACTCAGGATGAAATAATAAAAGAAGTTACTGATTCAGGAATTAGAGGAAGAGGTGGAGCAGGATTTTTAACTGGTAAAAAGTGGATGTTTACTAAAGCTTCAAAAAGTGATAAAAAGTATGTATGTTGTAATGCTGATGAAGGTGATCCCGGAGCTTTTATGGATAGAAGTATATTAGAGGGGGATCCACATTCAGTTATTGAAGCTATGATAATAGCAGGATATGCAATAGGTGCAGATGAGGGATATATTTATGTAAGAGCAGAATATCCAATTGCCGTAGAAAGGTTAAATATAGCTATATCACAAGCTAAAAAAATGGGATTTTTAGGCAAAAATATACTAGGTAAAAATTTTAGCTTTAATCTTGAATTAAGACTTGGAGCAGGTGCTTTTGTATGTGGAGAAGAAACCGCACTTATGAATTCAATTGAAGGAAAAAGAGGAGAGCCTAGACCACGTCCTCCATTTCCAGCAGTTAAAGGATTATTTAATAAGCCAACTTTACTTAACAACGTAGAAACTTATGCTAATATTCCACAAATAATATTAAAAGGAGCATCTTGGTTTAATAAAATTGGTACTAAAGGATCTAAAGGAACTAAGGTATTTGCCCTTGGAGGTAATATAACAAATGTTGGACTTGTTGAAGTACCAATGGGAACTACCTTAAAAGAAATTGTTTATGATATAGGTGGAGGAATACCTAATAAAAGAAGGTTTAAAGCAGCACAAATGGGAGGACCTAGTGGAGGCTGTGTACCAGAGAAGTATATTGATACACCAATAGATTATGATTCTCTTACAGAAATTGGTGCTATGATGGGCTCTGGTGGACTTATAGTAATGGATGATTCTAAATGTATGGTAGATATAGCAAAGTTTTTCTTAGAATTTACTGTAGATGAGTCTTGTGGTAAATGTCCACCTTGTAGGATAGGTACTAAAAGAATGCTTGAAATACTTACAAGAATAACTGAAGGAAAAGGAAAAGATGGAGATATTGAAAAACTAGAAAAATTGGCAAAAGATATAAAAAACGCATCACTTTGTGGCCTTGGTCAAACGGCACCAAATCCAGTGCTTAGTACACTAAAATATTTTAGAGATGAATATGTTGCACATATATATGAAAAAAGATGTCCTGCTGGAGTTTGTAAATCATTAACTCAAGTAAGAATTGATCCTGATAAATGCAAAAAATGTGGAATATGTGCAAAAAATTGTCCTGTAGGGGCAATAGATGGGGAAGTTGGAAAAGTAACATTTAAAATTAATCAAGAAAAATGTATAAAATGTGGAGTATGTATTACAAAATGTCCATTTAAAGCAATATCAAAATAGAGGTGAAACTAATGAAGAAAAAACTCTATATAGCATTTATCTTTCTATTTATTGTTCTTATAACTATAAACACAGTAAGTTTTGGAGCAGAATATAGTTTTAAAGAAGTAAATTACGATATAGATAATATATCCATAGATAGAAGTATGTTTAATGGGGTTACTAATATAAATGATAGTATAATATTATCTTTTTTAGGGTTTAACTTAATATATATACCATATTTTATTGTTGCTATATATATTATTATGCAAATATATTATATGAAAAAGTATAAAAAAATAAAGCAGAATTTAAGTATAAGTACTATAACTATTTTAATTATAAGCATAATAACAATTATTATTCAGAATTTTATTATAAATAAAAATGGTGAACCAGTATTTGTAACTTCAACAATTTATGAAACAGAGTCATCATATATAATAACTACAGTAAATATTGTTATAAACTCTATTATACTAATTATAGGGTTGATATTACAAAATAGAATAATAAAAAAATATAAAGAAAACAATATAAATAAAAAATCAATAATATTAGCTTTACTTTTAGTAGTTACTTTAGTTATTATAAGTATTTTAATTTATAATATGCCTAAAGTATTACATATGCATATTGTAGAATCTGATTGGTCATTTGGAAGAACTTACTATAAAAGAAAATATAATATTCAAATAGAAAAAGATAAGATTATTAGTAATATAAGTGGTGTTAAAATAAAAGTAATAGATATAAATGAAGATGGAGTTTTAATTGAATATACTAGAAAATATTACGAAAAGAAAAATTTGGACGAAGAAAAAAATGTATTCAGTCGTTTAGGAAATTATGAATATAAAACAGAAGTTGTACAACAAAAAATGTTATGGAATGTAAACTATATATATAATGAAGATTATGATCCATTAAATGATGTAGTTGATGCTAGAACAAATTATTATATTAGATTTGAAAAATAAATAAGGAGGTAAATATATGCCTGAAAAGAAAGAAAAGATTTGTTTAACTATAGATGGTAAAAAAGTAGAAGTAGATAAAGGAACAACTATTCTAGAGGCAGCAAGAAAATTAGACATTGATATACCAACACTGTGCTTTCTAAAAGACATAAATGAGGTAGGAAATTGTAGAATGTGTTTAGTAGAAATAGAAGGAGTTAGAGGATATAAGGCATCATGTGTATATCCTGCAGAAGATGGCATGGTAGTAAGAACAAATACAAAAGAATTACTTGATACTAAGCGTACTATTTTACAACTTTTACTTTCATCACATGAGAAAAAATGTCTTACTTGTATAAGAAATACAAATTGTAAATTGCAAGATTTAGCTAAAAAGTTTGGAATTGAAGATTTAGACTATGAAGGAGATATGCCAGAAACACAATTTGATGATTCTTCAGCATGTATAGTTAGAAACACAGCTAAATGTATTTTGTGTAAAAGGTGTGTTAATATATGTAGTAAAGTTCAAGGTGTTGCAGCAATTGGTAATATGAATAGAGGATTTAATTCAAGAGTAGGTGTTGCCCTTGATATGAAAATGAAAGATTCTACATGTGTCGGATGTGGTCAATGTGTAATTCATTGTCCAGTAGGAGCATTAACTGAAAAAAGTAATGTAAAAGAATTAAAAGAAGCATTAAATGATCCTAAAAAACACGTTGTAATACAAACTGCTCCTGCAACACGTGCTACAATTGGTGAAGAATTTGGAATGGATATTGGTACTTTAGTTACAGGAAAACTTGTAGCATCACTTAAAAAACTTGGATTTGACAAAGTGTTTGATACTGATCTTGGTGCTGATATAACTATAATGGAAGAAGCTACAGAATTTATTGAAAGATTAAAGAATAATAGGAATCTACCAATGATTACATCTTGTAGTAGTGGATGGATTACTTATGCAGAAAAGTTCTATCCAGAATTATTAAATCACTTATCTACAACAAAATCACCTATGGAAATTTTGGGTACACTTATAAAAACATATTATGCTAAGAAGGAAAATATTAATCCAAAAGATATTTACTCTGTTGCACTTATGCCATGTTCTGCTAAAAAAGCAGAAATATTAAGAGATGAATTAAAACTTGAAAATGGTATAAAAGCTGTTGATAATGTAGTTACAGTAAGGGAAATGGCAAGACTTTTAAAAGAGGCAAATATTGATTTGAAAACTCTTGATGAAGAAGATTATGATAGTCCATTAGGAGTAGCTACTGGTGCAGGTCATATATTTGGAACAACTGGTGGAGTTATGGAAGCAGCACTTCGTAGTGTATCGTATTTATTAGATAAAACAGAAATAAAAAATGTTGAATTTAAATCTGTACGTGGATTTAAAGGAATAAAAGAAGCAAAAATCGATATACAAGGAAAAACACATACAATTGCAGTAGCACAAGGTCTTTCAAATGTATCTAAGCTTATGGATGAGATAAAAGAAGGAAAATCAAAATATAGTTTTATTGAAGTAATGACTTGCCCTGGTGGTTGTATAAATGGAGGAGGTCAACCACTTGTAAGTGATATGGTAGCAAGTAAGGTAGATTATAAAAAATTACGTGCAAAAGCTTTATATAAGGCAGATAAAAATGCAAAGTATAGAAAATCACATGAAAATCCAGAAGTAAAAAAATTATATAAAGAATTTTTAGAAGAGCCAAATGGTAAAAAAGCACATAAATTATTACATACAAAGTATAATAAACAAGAAGTATACGTGAAAAATTAGAATATATAAAGAGGAAAAATATATTTAAAATATTTTTTATACTTTCATTTTTATCATATATAAATTTAAAATAAAGGAGATAATTATTATGAAAAAATCAAGTATAATTTTGATAGCTATAGCAGCATTAATATTAATTATAGTTGTAGCAGGTATTGGAAGTTATAACGGTATGGTTACAAAAGAAGAAAAGATAGAAAGTTCACTATCAAATTTGGATGTAATGTTACAAAGAAGAGCCGATTTAATACCAAATTTAGTAAATACAGTAAAAGGATATACAAGTCATGAAAATGAAGTTGTTGATAAAATAACAAAAGCAAGGGAGAATTTAGTAAATGCAAATAGTATAGAAGAAAAATCAAAAGCAAATGACGAATTAACAAATTCTTTAAATGCGTTAATGTTAGTAGTAGAAAATTATCCTGATCTAAAATCCTCTGCTAATTTTACACAACTTTCAGATGAATTGGCGGGTACTGAAAATAGAATAGCAGTTGCAAGAAAAGATTATAATGATGCAGTAAATGAGTTTAATACAATGATAAAGAAATTTCCAAAAAGCATTTTAGCAAGTATTTTTGGATTTGATAAAAAAGAATATTTTGAAGCGGATAATACTAGCAAGGAGGTACCAAGTGTTAACTTCGAGTAAGAATAGTATATTTGTAAAAATACTCTCAATATTTTTATTGTTTATAATTATATTAAATATAAATAATATATATGCAATTGTAAAGCCTACATCAGATTTCTATGTCAATGATTATGCAGGACTTATTGATGAGGAAACGAAAAATTATATAATTAATACGAGTAAAATTTTATATGAACAAACAGGAAGTCAAATAGTAGTAGTAACAGTAAAAAGTTTAGAAGGAGAATCACTAGAAGAATATGCAACAAAACTTTTTAGAAATTTTGGAATAGGAGATAAAGAGAAAAATAATGGAGTACTTTTATTACTTGCTTTAGATGAAAGGCAGTTTAGAATAGAAGTAGGATATGGATTAGAGGGAGTATTACCTGATGGTAAAACAGGAAGAATACAAGATGAGTATATAATACCATACTTAAAAGAAAATAATTTCAATACTGGAATAAAAAATGGATACAATGCAATTTTGAAAATAGTAGCAAACGAATATAACATTCAAGTTGTTGCTGAAGATACTGTTAAATTAGATAGAACTAGTGGACTAGATTTTTTTCTTATATTTTTTGTACTTCCTATAATCCTAAGAATAATTTTTTATATAACACAAAAAATATTTATTAATAAAGGTATACTAAGTAAAAAAATAAAAATAATAATATATGCCATATTTATTATTTTTGGTGCATTAATATACAATTTTTTGATATATTATTTTATTCCTAATATTTTTGGTGATTTAATCTGTTTTGTTATATTTATGATATGGTATTTACTTTGCATATTTACTACTAATGGTAATGAAAGCTTTAGAGAGTTTTTTAGCAGTTCTGATGGAGGCGGATCTTTTGGTGGAGGCGGATCTTCTGGCGGAGGCGGTAGCTCAAGAAGTTTTTAAAATTTGCAGTAACTTTAAGAATATAAATATATAAATGTATAAGTAATTATAAGATTAATTTAATAAATAAAAAGAAAGGAAAAAAAATGAAAAATAGAAAAAATCAAAAGCAAAAAAAATATCATATATTTTTAATAATTATTATTTTATGTATGGTAGCAATTTGTATAAGCATATATTTAACAAATTTACGAAAAGGTAAATTAAATGTTGATATAGCAAGTTTAAAAAATGTGGATTTAGAAACAAATTATATAGCAGGACTAGATACGCGAAATTTTGCTATAGAAATACGCAAAGATAATAAAGCAAAATATAGTAGTCAAAATTCTAATGCAATTGTATTATATAATACTGTAATGGTACCAATGGATGAGATTTTTTCAGAAATTTTTGGAGAAAGTTATAAAAAAGGTACAGAGCAAGAATTAAAATATAACAATACTACTTTAAATATAAAGGAAAATTGTATATCTGTACCAAATATAACTACAGGAAAAGATTTAGATAAAGAATCTTTTACAGAAATTGATAAAAAAAATATAACTGATGATACTATTATAGATAATAGTGTTGATGTAGAAATAGAGGAAATAGAGGG
Source organism: uncultured Clostridia bacterium (assembly GCA_947626975.1). GTDB lineage: Bacteria > Bacillota > Clostridia > TANB77 > CAG-465 > CAG-465. Next base: position 16,519 of record CANQUF010000014.1, on the reverse strand, counting down.
AATTAAATATATTCCTTTATACTTGATTTCTAATATTGATGGTGTTAGTGTAAGTATTGATAATAGAATACTTTACTTATCTAAAGAAGATGAATATTATAATAGTATCTCTGCCATAGATACAAATAAAGATGTAAGCAGTATTATTATAAATTTAGATTATAAAGATAAAGAAAATATTAAAACAAAATATTTAGGACAAGAATTAGGAGCTTTATGGAGAGAAGAAGCATATAAAAGGATTGAAAAATATAGAAAAAATGATGTTAGTATAGTTGTAAAAAAAGAAAATGGTGAAGTAGTTAATAATGCTAAAGTAAAAATTTCTATGAAAAAAAATGATTTTAAATTTGGAACATCTATAAGGTATTTAGTAAATCAGCGGAAATAGTAAAGAAAACCATAATGATTATACTGGAATATCAAATAATTTATTTAATACAATAGGAAGTGAAAACGGTTTTAAATTAGAATATTTTAATGTAAATTCAAAAATAGCTAGAACTTTAATTGAATATGGAACACAAAATAATATGTATTTAAGAGGTCATGTACTATGGTGGGATGGAGTGCGTAATGATGATTTAAGAAAAATAGTAGGAAGTAAAGATGGCTTAGAGAAAAATACAATGACATATCTATATAAACAATATTCAAGTAAAAATATTACAGATGAACAAGCAGATGAGATTAGACTTAATATTCAAAAAAGGCTTGAAGAATATGTGTATAATCATATTAAGACATTAATTAGCAATTATCCAGAAATAAAAGAATGGGATGTAGTAAATGAAGTTAATAGTAGTCACTATTTTCAAGATTATTTGTATAACAAAGAATGTTATACAGATGGTAAATTTTTAGAAAATGAAAAAAAATCAGGAGAAACATATACTGGTAATGAAGAATATTCTAAATTTTTAGGTGAATGTTTTAATATAGCAAAAAAAGAAAATCCAAATTTAAAATTAGTATTAAATGATTATTATATATCAGGTACGTCACAATATACAGATAAAATGATAGAAACCGTTAATAAAATAAAAAAGTATACAGATAATATTGATGCAATTGGAGTACAGTATCATAATAAACAATCTACTATAAGTACACCACAAGGTTATTATAATCAAATAAATAAATTATTAACTCAAACAGGTATAAAAGAAGCAGTTATAACAGAGTATGATAACTATTTTGGTGATGAAAATAAAGAGCTTTCAGATGATATTAGAGCTTTTATGTCTGATTATTTAAGGGATACGTTAATTTCAGTATATAGTAATAAAAATATAAATGAATTTATATTTTGGGTATATAACGGAAATAAAATTGTTGATGAAGAAAGAAGTGCTTATGAAAAACTTATGGAGGAATGGTTAAATGATACCCAAATTCTAAATATAAATGAAAAAGATAATTCATATAATACTAGAGCATATAACGGAGAATATAATGTTACAGTAACGTTAGATGATAAATCAGTAGATGCTACTTTAAAAGTAAGTGATGATGGAGAAAACAAAGTAGAAATAATAATAGAAAATGAGGTAGAAGGAATCTCAATAAAAAATATTCCAAATAAACTTGAATATGAAAAAAATAGCGAGGACTTGGATTTAACAGGTGGAATAATTCATGTATTATATAGTGATGGTACAGAAAAAGAAATTCCAATGAATTCAGAAGATGTTAAAATTACAGGATTTGACAATAGCAAATTGGGATGTCAAACAATAGAAGTAGAATATAAAGGAAAAAAAGCAAAATTTGTTGTGGAAGTTGTGGATAAAACGCCACCAAGTGCGCAAGTAAGTTATAATCCAGAGGATATAACTAATAGTTTTGTAACAGTAACAATTACAACAAATGAAAAAGTACAACAAATAGAAGGTTGGACAATAGATGAAACACAAACAATATTAACAAAAATATATACAAAAAATGAAGAAGAAACAGTAACAATAACAGATTTAGTTGGAAATATAAATACAGTAGAAGTTAAAGTTTCAAATATAGATAAAACACCAATAGAAGCAAATGTTAAATATAGTACTACACTATTAACAAATAACGATGTAACAGTTATAATAACATTAAATAAAAAAGTGCAAGAAATAGAAGGTTGGAATTTATCAGAAGATGGTAATCAATTATCCAAAATATATACATTAAATAGTGAAGAAGAAATTGAAATTAAGGACTTAGCAGGAAATACTAAAAAATTAAAAATAAATATTTCAAACATAGATAAAGTAGCACCAATTGCACAGGTAAGTTATAATACTACATCTGAAACTAATAAAAATGTAGTAGCAACAATAACAGCAAATGAGGAAATTCAAAAAGTAGAAGGCTTTAAATTGCAAGAAGATAGAAAAACATTAGTAAAAACATATACAAAAAATGCTAATGAAAATGTGATTATAAAAGATCTGGCGGGGAATAGTACTGAAGTAAAAATATCAATTTCAAATTTTAAAGATGATACGTTGCCTCAAACAGACGATAGAATATCAATTATTTTCTTTGTAATGATTATATTTATATTAATACCTATTGTTTTTTATTTAAAAAATCGAAAATTTAAATATAATAATTAACATTGTATTCATAATTTAAAGTTAATATTTTGAATTTAAATTACAAAAATATTTAGAGTAAGAGAAATGATAACTATTAAAGAATTGTTATCATTCTCTTAATTTTTTTGTATATACTCACTTTTTATTTGATTTAAGTATTAATTATTGACTCATTTTTACTTTTATGCTAGAATTTAAAATAATACTAAAGATATAATACGTTCTTTATATCAGTGCAATAATAGTAATATATTACAACAACATGGTATTGGAAATTATTGCTTTTAATTAGTAATATTATTTTAAAAGGAGGGGGTTACATATATGAAAAAAAGAGCATTAAGAGTTATAATTGTATTTATTATTTTATTTACTATGATATTTCAAAATATGTCTTTACTTGTTGCAGCTACAATACCAGAAGAAAATAATCAACTTATCCAATCACAACAAACTGAAGATTCTGCTAGTAAAGAACCAAAGGAAGAACAAGTAGAAGATAATGCTAGTAATGATGATGTAGATAATAATGAAAATACTGGCAATACTATTGATGATAATACAAAAAATACTAATGTAGAAAATAAAATAACAGAAGAAGATGTTATAAAAAAGCAAGATATAGAAGTTGATAAAAATATATCAACATTTAATAGTGAAAATAAAGGTAGAACAACTAATATATCAAAAAATGGAAAATTGTTTATAAATATTGATTTAAGATTACCACAACAAAATCCTAATTTAAAGGTTACTTTAAAAAAGGTTGAAAGTAATAAAAATGAAGCGGAACCAACATTTTCTAAGGGAGAAGGAAATGAATTAAAATTATATTATACTTTTAATGATCTAGAGCCTGGAAAGTATACGCTTACAATTTCTGGCCAAGGATATAAAACATTTTCACAAACTGATATAGAAATTAAAGAAAATACAACATCTGAATTAAGTTATACAAATGGATATGATATATCAAATTTAACTAATTCAGAAGGAAAAAGTATAACAGGAAAATATGGTATAATACCAATTGGGGATGTGAATTCAGATCTAATTATTAATAAAGATGATGAAACAGCCCTAGTTGAAAGAATAGAAGAAAATGATAATAAATCTGATTATACATATGATATAAATGGTGATGGTGTTGTAGATATAGTAGATTTATCATATGTTTCAATAAATAAGGAAAAAAGTTTTATTGGTGCAGTACCTTCATTTATTGCAAATGTAGTACCAGAAAATACTAAATTTGAATCAGATAAAGATACAAAAATAATATTAGAGAAAAATTCAAAAGTAGAAGATATTTTAAGAAATAATGAAAACTACTTAACATTACAACCAAATAGTGGAAATGAAATAAGCGAAGAACATCCAGTTCAAATTTCATTAGGCTTAGAAGAGCAAACTGTACCGACGGAAATAATAACTATATCTCCTTCTTTAAATCCTGAAAATAATATAGAAAGCGGATACTTGGTGGTTAATGGTTTAATTGATGGAGAAGAAAAAGAAATACTTTGTACTATTAAGAAAAATGATAAGAAAAATGATAATAAAAATGATGAAACTACTCCTATTTCAAATAATTTGTATAGAAACACTAACAAAATTACGTATAGTTTAGCAAATATGGTTAAAGTTGCTAATGATACTACTTTAGAAGGAAAAGTTACTTTTAATGCTGATGGTACTATAGTAGTAGATTTAGGAAATAAAGTTGCTATAAAGAAAATTACTATAAGAGTAACTGGAACAAAAAGTAATAAATTAGCAGATATAGCTAAGGTGGAATTTTTAAATGGAATGTCTGATAAAATTCCAGAACCAGAGTTAAATATCCCAGATGGGGTAGATGTAAAATCTACTGAAGAAAATATTACTGTATCATGGAATTATGTTCCTAATGTAACAGGATATGAAGTGTCAATTACAGCAAATGGAATAACAGAAAATTTACCTGTTGATGGACATATATTAACTATTGAAAATTTTAATGGCAAATCTATAAAAGATCAATTAAAAACAGAATATGAAATAAAAGTAAAATCAGTAAATGGTGAGTGGAGTAGTGGATATAGTTCTCCGGTTTATGTTACACCAACAGCTAATAGTGTACCAAACAAACCTACAGGAGTAAATGTAGTAGGGTCGTATAAAGAAATAAAGGTATATTGGGATTTAGATTCTAGAGCAGATTCTTATGAAGTTTGGTATAGAGAATATGAATCTACAGAATTTAAGTTAGCAGCAAGTGGCTTAACAAATTCGTATTATCAAATTTCAAATTTGAAAGAAAAGACAAAATATCAAGCATATGTAATAGCTGTAAATAAACATGGAAAGAGTATGCAATCTATAATTGGTACAGCTGAAACAACATCAGTTCAACCTGTTACAATGCCACAACGTAAATTAATAAATACACCTGTTTTACAAGGTAAAGAAGGCGAAAATAAACTAACTAACCATATTGTAAATGTAACATTAAACAAAGATGGTAATAAGAGATTTATGGTTGACAGTATTTTAGATACTGACGGTAATACAGCTAAAGGAATTGTAGATAATAGTTATGTATCATTCTTTCAAGTTAATGATTGGGATCTTGGTGGATGGTATACTGGAGAAAAGAGTCCAACTGTAGAATTTGATAAAGAATATACAATGAACTACTTTACAGTAGCACAGGCAGAATGGACAGGCTCAATTAACTATGCAAGTATTGTTTATTATGATTCAAATAATAAGTCGCATTTAGTTAGGGCGTCTCAAGTTTATACAAGGCAAGACAAAGATGGTAATAATTATACAGTTATTAAAATTCCAGAGCCAATAACAACTAAAAAGATTTCTGTTAATGTAGGTAGAGGAGATACTGGGAATAGAAAAATAACAATTGCAGAAATATGTTTCTATGAATATGATAATCTAGAGGATAGAATTAATGCATTATATGAGGATCAAATGCATGTCAAATTAAAAAGTAATGTTAAAATGGAAACAATAGAAGCTTTAGAAGCAGAAGTAAATAAAGTTGATGAAGCATCTGGTGAGTATCATCCTGAAAGAGATAAATTACAAATAGAAATAAACACAGCAAAAGAAATTTACTTAAATGGAGAAAAATTGTGTAATACTGTAAAAATTGATACAAATGTAACTAATTTTTATGATACACATATAGAATTTAAAAATAGTGGTATGAATGCATGGCAACCATTAGGAGTAGTAGCACATGCTGGTGATACAGTTACAATATATGTAGGTAATGAATACAAAAGCATAGGTGACTCTACAAATTTACAATTAATTGCAACTCAATATCATGGATATGCATCAAATTGGACAACTACACTTGTAAAAAATCTACAAGTTGGTAAAAATGTAGTCACTATTCCAAATATGCTTAATATGGATGTAGAAAAAGGCGGTTCGCTATATATCAACTATACAGGACTAAAAGATGATCATCCATTAAAATCATTTGAAAATTCTTATGGAGTAAGAGTTGAAGGTGGTTATAAAATTCCGGTATTAGATCTAACAAAGGTAGAAAAAACTGAAAAAGCTAAAAAATTAGCAATTACAGAATATATAAAAGAATTAGAAAACTTAATGACAACTATTGCACAAAAGCATAATGAAATTTGTACTGTAGCAGGTAAATCATATGGAGAAAAAGAATATGGTCAAGTTACATCAGAAAACAATGAAACAAATTGTATTCTTGGAGCAACTGAAATTGTACTAGATCATATTATGTATTCAGTATCTGCAAAACAAATATTAGAAGGATTAAATAAAAACACAACTAAGGAAAGAGTAGAACAATTATATAATTCAATAGAAGCAATGGATGATATGATTGATTTGTTCTATGCAAATAAAGGATTAAGTGAACTTCCTGATGCAGGTTCAAAAAATAAATATCCATTAAGTAGATTAAATATCCGTTATATGAGAATGACAGGTAGAGCATTCATGTATGCAGGTGGAGCTCATATTGGTATTGAATGGCCTGAAGTTAAACTATTATCACAAGGAGATCAAATTAAGACAGATGCAAATGGAAAATATGAAAGTGGAAACTATTTTGGATGGGGGATTGCTCATGAAATAGGACATGTAATAAATCAACAAGCCTATGTTCATGGAGAAGTAACAAACAATTATTTTTCAATACTTTCACAAGCAAAAGATACAAATGATTCAGTAAGATTTAATTATTCAGATGTATACAAAAAAGTAACTTCTGCAAAAGTTGGTAAATCACAAAATGTATTTACACAACTTGGATTATATTGGCAATTACATTTAGCATATGATAAGAATGGATATAATTTTAAAAAATATAGCACATATAAAGAGGTATTAGATAGTTATGTATTTGCAAGAATGGACACATATGCAAGGGATACTTCAAAAGCTCCAAAAGCTAAGGAAAATGGAATAGAATTAAAATTAACTAATGATGATAAAGATAATAATTTAATGAGACTTGCTTGTGCAGCAACTCAAAGAAATTTATTAGAATTTTTTGTAAAATGGGGAATGGTTCCTAATGATGAAACAATTGCATATGCAAATCAATGGGAAAAAGAAACAAGAGCAATATATTATGTAAATGATGAAGCAAGAGCCTATGAGTTATCTGGTGGCAATAAAATGATAGATGATACTAAAGTTACAGCTACAAGAGAATATGGAACTAAAAATAATCAAGTAGTAATTACGTTAGGAAATAGTCATCAATCTCAAAATAAAGATGCAATTTTAGGATATGAAATTGTAAGATCATATATGGTAAATGATCAAGAAAAATCAGAAACTATTGCATTTGTAACAGCAGATGGTAATCAAGATAGTATAAAATATGTTGATACAATAGATACATTAAATAATAGAGTATTTACATATAAAGTTACAGCTTATGATAAATATCTTGGAAAAACAGAGCAATTAGTTTTAGATCCAATTAAAGTTTCACATGATGGAACATTAGGTTCAAAAGAGGATTGGACAATTGAAACGAACTTAACTTCTGACTCTGATAAATATATTGAAGAAGATCAAAAATATAAAGCTGATGAAACTGAAGTATTACAAAAAGGTGTAAATGAACTTATCAATGGAACACATGGAACTGATTATGTAGGTAAAGTACCTAGTGATAAAGATGGTGAGATTATAATATCTCTTCAAAATGCAAAAAGATTAGTCGGATTTAAGTATACATCTTTATCTGAGAAAGAACTTAAAAACTATGAAGTACAAGTAAGTATGAATGGTACAGATTGGACAACAGTTAAGAGTGTGAAAACAGACTTTTTACAAAGCATTTCTTCAATATTTAAAGATAAATTTGATGAAAATCATACACAAACAATCTATTTTAACAAAGAAAATGATGATAAATTGTATATGTACGATGCAGTATATGTTAAATTTATAATTAAAGATGAGGATATCTCAATTACAGAGCTAGATTTAATAGGACAAACAGGAGATAATGTAGAGTTATCATCAGATGCTATTGGTATATTAGATTCTGATGTAACTCTAGGAAAGAGTGATGTAAATAATAATACAGTAGCTATTCCAAAAGGTTCTATAGTATTTACTGGTACATATAAAGGTAATCCTGCATATAACGTAGTAAAATTATGGGATCAAGATAAAAAAATAATTGAAGGAAGTCAAACTTTCTATGCTGAGCCTGTAAAAAAAGACGGTGAGCTTGGTGAAGTAAGTGAAGGTATTTGGATTTATTGGATAGAACCTACTATAGTAGTAGATGAGAATGGCGATGAAATACTTGATGGACGAAATGGAAAGACTATAACAAATCCAAAATATACAGAATTCTTAAATAAGACTAATAAAACAGTTAGAGCAGAATTATATAGAGTAGATAATGCACTTACATTAGAAAACGAAAGACTTACAAGTGATACATATTTTACAAAAATATTAGATAAATTACCAACTATACACTTAAATTCTAATGCGACTATAGAGTAGATTAGATAAAATTGTAAAGTAATCTAAAATTTTTAGATTGCTTTACAAAGGTATATAAAAATATATTCTTTAATTTAGAAGGAGGAGAAAGATGAGTGTTAATAAGAAAAAAATAAATATGATTGTTGTTATTCTTCTAGTTATTTGTTTTTTTGTATCTGCTACAGGTTTTGCATTAGCTACAAATGAAGGAGTTGATAATACTAATAATACCCCTCATATTTCAAGAGATAAAACAAATGTAATATTATCAAAAGATGAGAAAGATGAAAAAAAAATACATGTATATTTAGGAATGGCAGATGATGTAAGTATTGAATCTTTTCAAATAGGACTTGATATAAATGTAAATGACTCAGCAAATGTAAAATTTAACTGGAGTGATAGTTTAAAGGAAGGTTGTTATAGAGATTATAGATATAGTACAAAAAAAGATAGCGTAAGTGGAGAAAATAATGAAAGACTAAATATTTATTATGTTGGAACAGAGGAGTTAAATACTAATAATGTGGATATTATTGAAATTGGAACAATAGATATTGAATTATCAAATGATATTCAGTCTCAATTAGTAATATCATCTGATTCAGATTTTACAAAAATAGCTTCAATTGGACATAATAGTATGAAAATTTCTACTGATGCTATGGATATACTTGAAACTAAAATAAATGAGAAATCAATTCCATTAAAATCAATTGGACTAAATATTACTGATAATACTATAAATGTAAATGATGTATTTAAGTTAGTAGTAACATTTGATCCTGAAGATACAACTGATGATAAAACTATAAAATGGAGATCATCAGATGAAAGTATTGCACTTGTTGATGTTAATGGTGAGGTTACAGGATTAAGCCAAGGAATTGCATATATTTATGCACAAGTAGGAAACTTAGAAGCTTGTTGTAAAGTTACAGTAAATGCCCCTGTAGTTTCACTACAAAAAATAGAACTAAATAAAACTGAATCAACATTAATAGAAGGTCAAAAAGAGTTACTAACAGTAAAATTTTTACCAGAAAATACGAATTTTAAAGGAAAACTAACATGGGAGTCTTCAGATACTTCAGTAGCTACTGTTAATAATGGAGAAGTTGTTGGAGTAAATGCAGGAGAAACAATAATAACAGTAAAAGCTATAGATGGCGAAAATACATATACGTCAACATGTAATGTAATAGTTAAAGAAATTCCAGAAAATACTATTGTAATAGATACAAAAGATTTTGATTTAAGTATTGGTAGAACTAGAACATTAAAATTAATAAGTAAAAATATAGATATATCAAATGTTGAATGGAAAAGTTCAGATTCATCTATTGTTTCAATAGATGAAAATGGAGTTGTAAAAGCTTTAAAGGAAGGAAAAGTAACTATAACTGCTAAAATACAAGATAAAATAGCTACTATAGAAGTTAATTCAATATACAAAAAAATCACTTCAATATCTATAGGTCTAAAAGATAACGTATTAAAGGTTGGTGATACTTCTGATATAATCGTAAATATACTACCAGAAGATGCATCTTTACCTTTAGATTATAATATAACATCTTCTGATCCAGATATTATATCTGTAGATGGAAATGAAAAAGTTATTGCTAAAAAAGCAGGAAAAGTAATTTTAACTGCTAAAGCAGGTAGTGGTTCTATAGGTCAAATTGAAGTAGAAGTAGTAGAAAAAACAAGTAAAACTCCAAAAACTGGTGATATGTTTATAGTAAGTGTATCATTAATAATTATATCTACAACTATACTAGTATTAATATTAAGAAAAAAATTAGTGTAACAAAGATGTTTATGTAATAAAAAAATTGAGGTAAATTAAATAATTTATCCCAATTTTTTTGTAATTTATAGGTTATCATAGAAAGTTTATTCTAGTTTACACAAACTAATCTACATACTCTATATTTATGATAGCTTAATAATATACAAATAAAGGTACTAAATTTTTTGTATTTAGTACCTTTAATAGATTTTAATTTGTAATTCTTACATTTAATTCACTTTGTAACCATTGTGTTATATCCCAATATAGATAATATTCATTGAATCCACCATCCTCAGTCTTATATCTTCTTAAAATGTTAAGTAACTCTCCTCTTTTTTGTCCATCAATTGAATATTGTCTTATAACTTCTTGATACATTTGATTAACTTTAGTATTAGTGTCTACTACTTTAGAATTAATAGCATTTAATTTTGAAAATACGGTAGTACCGCTAGTGTCTTCACTATCTGTTGAAACACCTATTAATTTAGTAATTTTATCTACATTTTGATTAATTCCATTTAAGTATCCATTCATAGTAGTTAAAGTAACATTCTTATTATCGCCAATTAATTTTTCTAAAGCTGTAGTATTGGCATTTAATCCAGTATTATATTTACCAACTTCAGTACTTAAATCGTTAATACTTGTTGTTAAATCATTTATGCTTGTTGTAATAGTTGCATGTTCTTTCTTTAAATCTTCAAATCCAAGAGCAAGTTTTGAATTAATTTTATTTCTTGCATCTGCTATATTTGTATTAATTTTATTTCTTGAATCTGCTATATTTGTATTAATTTTATTTCTTGAATCTGCTATATTTGTATTAATTTTATTTCTTGAATCTGCTATATTTGTATTAATACTATTTCTAGCATCTGCCACGTTTGTATTAATTTTATTTCTAGCATCTGCTATATTTGTATTAATTTTATTTCTAGCATCTGCTATATTTGTATTAATTTTATTTCTAGCATCTGCTACATTTGTATTAATATTATTTCTTGCATTTTCTATATTTAGATTAATACTATCTCTTGCACTTACCACATTTATATTAATACTATTTGTTGCATCTGATACTACATCTGCAGTATAAAGTTTAATGTTTAATTCAAGATTTGCAATCATATCTTCTAAAGATACTCTAGCATCCTCTAAACTAGCATATAAAGAATTAGAAAGTTTTATTACGGTTTCTTCATTTGCTTTTGTGTTTAGAGTAGATTCTTTTGCTACATCTCCTTCAATTTCTTTGTTTAAATCATTGTACTTATTTGCAAGTTCATTGATTTTGTTTTGAATTTTCTCAGAAGAAACATTTTGAGTTGCAGTAATTGTTGTTTGAGCATCAGAAATTTCATTTTTTAACTCAGATGCTTTAGTATCTAAAATTTTAAGATCTTCAACTTTTTTACTTGTTTCATCAGCAATTTCCTTTAAGCTTTGTACTTTTTCATCTTTTGCTACATTTCCTGCAAGTTTACCTAGTTTATTTGCATCTATTAAATGTAAAATGAGTAAAATTACAAGTAATATTATAATGCATGCAAGAATAATACTGAAGATAACTTTTGCAGTTTTTGATGTATTTGTTGCCATTTTTATTTCCCCCTTTTTTACAACATTTATTTATATATTTATAGTTAATCTACTTTAAGAGTAGTAAAACTATCTTGAATAATTATTTTAGAGTTCTTGATATCGTCAGATATATCAGTTAAGAAATTGTTTTCTCTTTGATCTTCATACATTTTTTCAAGGTACTCATTATCTAAAGGATCTCGCCTTATAATGTGAAATCCATATTCAGATTTTATAACATTACTAATTTCATTTTCTTTTAAATCATCAACAGTTTCTTCTAATACTTTAAGTAATTGCCCACTTTTAAAATACATATCGTATGGTGGTTCTTTTCCTGTTGCGTCATCACTATATTTTTTTATATATTCATCAAAATCAGAGTTTTCATTAAGTTCTGCACGAAGTGATTCTGCAAGAAATTTCTTTTGCTCAGTTATTGTAGGTGAAAGTTCTTTTTTTGTCTCTGTATCTACAGTTAAAAGAAAAATTTGTCTTGCCTTTTTGTACTCTAATTCATAATTATTTTTAACTGTAGTTTTTTCTTTATCTGTTAGATCTTTTGATTTTCCTTCTGCATATAGTGAATCGTATACTAACTTATATAACTTATCTATTTCTGCTATTTTATCATATGCTTCTTCACTTGTTCTATTGTCCCATAAAAATTTATAAAAAGCTATTTTACCACCAAGTTTTTCTATGAATTTAGCTTTATCTTCTTTAAGTTCATCATATGCTTGTGCATCTAAACTAATCTGATTATCTTTTGCTATTTTCTTAATTGAACCTGCAATTTTTAAATTTTCTTCAGTTTTATTTCTTAAATATGTTTCAGCATTTATGTTATTTTCTACATCAATTATTGTATTTAAAGTTGCTTTTGGAAGTCTAGTTGTATTTTCACCAAAAAGTGATGTTTTTGCAAGTCTTAAATACATCATGTAGTCATCTTTGGTATAAGAAATACCATTTACTGATATAACTTCTTTTTGACCTGATATTTTACGGGTTAATAAAATTATACAAACGATTATTATAAAAAGAACAAGTATTGTTAATATAAATAAAAAGAACTTCTTTATTGTAAATATATTTTTTAAATTTAAATTATTATCTATATTTTTGTTTTCTTTTATCCTTTTTCTCATTTTTTCTCCCCTTTTATGGTTAGGCACATTATACTACTTTTATATATAATTGTCAACAAATTTAGACATATTTTTACATAAATATTTCATTTTTATGTTCACTAAAGTGTAAAGTTATTATATATATCTTAATTTTTAAATTTTATATGCTACATATGGGAACAAATATGAAATAAAAAAGTGTAAAAAAATTTGTAATATGAATAAAAATAATAATAGAAAAATTAATACCTAATATGTAAGATATATAGTTAACAGTTAATAGTTAATAGTTATAAATATTATTAAAGAATTTTTTTATTGTTTGTATATTCGAAATTAAAGTTTAATTTTAAAGTGCTAGGAAAATATATATAAATTATTAGCTTTTAATAAACATAAAATTGAAACATAAATTTAACATTAAATTTGATATTAAATATTGATTTTATATAATTTTTATTATATTCTTAAAATATAATAAAATTTTGTCAATTAATAAATTACTAAAAAATATTATAGTTAAAAAAATAGTATATATCATTATAATAAGTTAAAAATAATATTGTAGTTATTAACACTGGCAAAATAAGAAAAGAGGTAAATGTATGAAAAAGAAAGCTATAATTTCGATTTTATGTTTAGCTTTTGTATTAATATTTACAAATATAATTCCAGTAAATAATATAAAAGCAGAAAGCGAAGATGTAACTATAAAATTTGAAGATGAAAATTTGTATAAAGAAGTAAAAAGAACCTTAAACTCAAGTAGTAATAAAATAGAATATGATGATGAAGGACAAAATACGATAAAAATGAAACAAGAAAATATTGATAAAGTTAAAAGTTTGTTCGTTACTGGTGATAAAGTTACAGATATAGGTGGAATAGAAAACTTTACTAACTTAGAACACTTGCAATTAAATGGCAATCCAGTAAGTGATATAAGTAAAATAAGTAATTTAAAGAAATTAACAGATTTAAAATTAAAAGACACTAATGTTAAAGATATAAGTGTATTAAATGAACTAACTGGTCTTAAAACGTTAGCATTAGAAAACGTTAAGACTATAGAAAGTTTTGAACCATTAAAAGCACTTATTAATTTAGAAAACCTAAATTTAACTAATACTAATATAAGAGATTTAAGTTTCATAAGTGGATTAACTAAATTAAAGCAATTATATTTAGAAAAAGATGAATTAACTAGCATAGATGAATTAAAGGACTTAGTAAAATTAACAGAACTTAAATTATCTGATAATAATATAAGTGATATAAGTGTAATGGCAAATTGGAAAGATAAATTTGGAAAAACTGCCTTAGTGCATTTAAATATAAATAATAACCAAATAAGTGATGTAAGTGTACTTGCTGATTTTCACAGTTTACACTATTTATATATAAAAAACAATAAAGTAGATGATTTTAGTATTCTTGATAATGAATTAAAAGGTACACAAAGTTTTACTTATTGGATGAATGAACAAACCCTTAAAATTGTATCATCAAATAGAACTGTAAGTTTACCTAAAATATTTTTGCAAGCACAGGAATCAACTAGTGGATTATATTCAAAAGAATCTCTTAAGTTAGAAGATTGTGTTTTAGATGAAGGTAATCAAAGTGTTACAGTAAACGAAGATAAAAATACTGCAACTGTAAAAATTCCTGAGGGGAAAGCAAAAGATACCATATTAACAATTAATATAGTAGATCCATTAGAGCTTAATTTAAGTAAAACACCAGTGGAAATGACAAAAGAAAATGTAAAAGCTACAATAACATCAAATAAAGAGATAGACAAAGAAAGTGTACCAGAAGGTTGGACTTTATCAGAAGATAAAAGGACACTTACAAAAGAATATGAAAAAAATGTAGAAGAGGAAGTAGTAACTCTAAAAGATGTAGATGGACTAACTAGTAGCCTAACAGTAACTGTTGATAATATAGATAAAGAACCACCACAAATAGAATATACTACAAAAGAAAATGAAGATGGAAGCGTAGAGGTTACATTAAAATCAAATGAAAAATTAAATGAAGAAGCTATACCAGAAGGTTGGACTTTATCAGAAGACAAAATTACACTTACAAAGACATATACTAAAACTACTGAAGAGGAAATTAGTATACAAGATTTAGTAGGAAATAAAACAAATTTATCTGTAAAAGTAACTATAAAAGACAAAACTACAGAAGACGGAAATAATAAACTAGAAGCTGATGTTACACAATCAGATATTAATAATACTTCAAATACTCCAAATACAGGAGATATAGTAATTTATAGTATAGTAGCATTAATAGTAGCAGTTAGTATTATAGTTATATCAAATAAGTATGTAAAATCAAGAAAAAATAATAATTAATATATAAAAATGAGGTGATATTAAAAATCATCTCATTTTTTAGTGCGACGTGCATGTCGTTTAGTTAATCGGTGAAAGTCCGTAGTGGAGGTATGTATCACCAACCACATAGCGAAGCACAAGTGTTCCATCGTGAGGTGTGACATGGAGGAAGTGTGTAGCAAAATCTTGGCTCGATGTACAAAAACTTGATATTAAGGCTGCATAAATGGATAAGACCACTAAACAGGTTAAAGTCCAAAAGATACACGTAATTTATGCAGTAAATCAAGCGAGTAAAAGAGGAAAATTAAATGACTTACCACGTGAGGTCTTGCAAACATGGAAACATGGTCGAAAAAGGTTTATTGCAAGAAGTCAGCAGATACCATAGTAGAAAAATTTTTTTTTCGAAGGGTTGAACAATTTATTGGTTTTCGAAACCAAAATTTGAGATGAATAATAATTAGAATGTGTTAATAAGGAGAGTATGGACGTATTCCAAAGGGTTACTTAAAATAAATGATTTATTCATCTTCGGAAAGGAAAGAAGAAAACAAACATGGAACTTTTAGAAGAAATCTTAACAAAAGAGAACTTAAACAAGGCATACAAGAAAGTATATCAAAACAAAGGTGCATCAGGGGTTGATGGTATAACAGTATATGAAATAAAAGAATATATTCAAAGCAATCGTGATGAAATATTAAATCAAATACGAAACAGAAAATACAAACCACAACCAGTAAGACGAGTACAAATACCAAAAGACAATGGAAAGAAAAGAAATTTAGGAATACCGACAGTCATGGACAGAATAATACAACAAGCAATGATACAAGTATTAAGTCCAATATATGAAGAACAATTTAGCGAAAACAGTTATGGATTTAGACCAGGAAGAAGTTGTGAGCAAGCAGTAATAAGAGCATTAGAAATGATAAATGACGAAAATGAGTGGATAGTAGACTTAGATTTAGAGAAATTCTTTGACACAGTAAACCAAGATAGACTAATAACAATAATAAGAAGAACAATAAAAGATGGAGATGTAGTGTCATT
>CANQUF010000013.1 GCA_947626975.1 uncultured Clostridia bacterium | reverse complement strand
CAAAAATATTTTGATTTTTTCAATGTTATTTTCGTTACAAAAATATTTCACTCTCTATATCGGCTGTGAATTGTAACACTTTATCAAGTGCGAAACTCGGGTAATAACATAATTTACAATATTTATCAATAAATCATTTAAGATTTATAATTAATTAAAAATAGAATTTTTTTACTAAAAATTCACAAAAAATTCCCAATAATTTTTCATTAGTTATTTCTTTTTCTTCCATAACAATATACTATTATATATAAATTAATTTTTTGTATAACATATACTCATTTTTCTATAATTGTAGGTTATAAATATTTCTATTATATCTAAATTTTCATCTAATCTAATTGCAATCCATTTGTTTTTATTCATATGATATTTCTTTATCTGATTTTATACTAAGTTTACTTTGCTTTAAAACAAGTAATGCACTATACCATTTTTTATTTAGCTTCTCCATATAGCATTTTTGGAAAATTTTCCTAATAAATATTCTAAATTATATATAAATTATTTATTTATAATTTCTTTGTCATATCTAATAATCTAGTATTATATTTATTATTTTCATAAAATTTTATTGCACTTTCATTATATCCAAATACTCCGATTAATACATCCTTACATCCAATATCTTTTAAATATTTTTCTATGTAATTTAGTAATATCTTACCATATCCCTTTTTTCTATAATTTTTAGAAATAATTAATTCAGTAATTCTGCCTCTTTTAAGAGCCTTAAAATCATATTCATACATGTCATCATTATTTATTATTCCTACAACTAAGCCAACTATTTTTGAATTTTCTTTATATAATAACATTTTTCCATTTGTTTTTTTTATTTCTTCCGCAGTTTTTTTAAATATTCTTCTCTAAAATTTGAAGTTATAATATTATATTTTTCCTTGTCAATACTTACTATATATTCTTGTAATTCAATCAATAGATCTTTTATTTCTTCATCATACTTACTAGTATATTCAATTACCATTTTTTCTCCTTTATAATTATAAAAGTACTATTTTCATACATAACTTAATTTTTATGTTTTTTGGTACAATTATTATATATATTAATTTTAAATTTTACTTTTTATATTTAGATAATTGATAACTAATATTACATTTTTTCTTTTTCTAAAATTTTTTTAATATTATCTTTTAAAGCTATAATATCAATATTAATAACGTACCATATACTTTTTAAATTTATTCCTTCATAATCATGAACTATCCTATTTCTTAATCCTTTTATTACATTCCACTCAATATTATTATATTTATCCATAGTTTCTTTTGAAATATTTTTAACTAATTCACCAATTTGACTAATAGCAAAAATAGTAGCATCTATTGTTTTTTCATCATTACCAAATTTTTCAAATGTATAATCTTTTGTATATTTTATTGCTTTATCTATATATCCTATCATTTTAATTAGAGAATTATATTCTTTATCTTTCATATACAACAACTCCTGTCTTTTTTATTTCATTATCTATTTTAGAATTTTCAATGATTTCTGTTTTTTCAAATGCATCTACTTCTTTATTAAATGTTTCTTCTAGTTTTGTAATTAAACTAAATAATTTAAATCCTATTAGATTTTCTTTTGTATCTATTACGAAATCAATGTCACTATCTTTTGTAGCACAATTTTTAGCATAGGAACCAAATAAAATAACATTATACACAGGTGTATTATTTAATATATTTTTTAAAATTTCTTTTATTTCCTCTATTGTATAAATCTTTTCACTCATACTTATTTTCCTACCTTTCATTATTAATTTTATATTCTACACTTCTAATAAACTTTTTTAAACTTTAGCTATCTTTTACTAATTTTTTTAATTTTATTATTGATAAAATCAATAATAAAATATCAATTAATAGTGGTATTCCAAATATCATTAAACTTAACATAAGGTATATTCTAAAGTCATCTAATCAAGTATATGCTTCGATTCCAAGCATTGGATGTGGATAAGTTGCATTAATTGAATTTATTAAACCTATGATTAGATATATAAAGAACATAAATAAAATAAAAATTGAAATATTTCTAATTATTATCCAACTCTTTTTCTTCGTCGCTTTTCTCCTTCTAACTATTAATTTGACTCATATTCTACAGATACTTTTACTAAAACATGACTAATCAAAGACACTCTTTTAGTACATTATATAAATTTACATATATTGAAATTAACTTTTCATTATTAAT
Organism: uncultured Clostridia bacterium; assembly: GCA_947626975.1. Taxonomy (GTDB): domain Bacteria; phylum Bacillota; class Clostridia; order TANB77; family CAG-465; genus CAG-465. Next base: position 29,023 of record CANQUF010000013.1, on the reverse strand, counting down.
AAAAAAAGCGAAATATTTTTATAGAATTTTACTTATTTTGTTTCACATTTTTTTATTACTTTTATTTTTATCACATGTCAATTGTTCACTAGTTTAATATATACTCATATAACATTTTTCTTTAATAAATTTTTTTATTTTATTTTCATCTTTTCCTTCGTAATATGGAATAAGTAAGTCTTTAAATTCTTCTGTTAATTCTGCTGGAATTGCTATAATACCTTTTCCTTTTGAGATTAAATAATGATTACTAAAAATTACTGATGTTCTTTTATTTCCATCTATAAATACTTGCTTTTTCATTGTATATAGTAAAAGTTCTATAGTTATATCCACATCATGCATTTTCTTATTAAATATTTCATTCAATTCTTCTTTTATTACACTCTCAATTGGTAAATCTGGTTTCCATGTTGTTCCACCTATATTTACAGGAACATTTCTTACTTTACCAGCTGAATAATAAAATCCTTCTTCTACCATTTTATTTATTTGACAAAGTAGGGCAAAATTGCTATCACTTAATATAACATTCTTGTTTAATATAAATTCCCAAGCATGTTTTAGATTTACTATTTTCATAATATCTTCAGATGTCATATTATTTACTTTTCCACCTTCAATTATGCTTTCTGTATCTGCAAATGTAGTTGCAACACCCTCTAATATAGCTTGTTTATATATGGTATCTACTAAATTCCTTTTAGCAAAGTCTAAATTTCGTTCTACTTTCTCAGGAAGTTCTTCTTCTATATAATTTAATAGTTTTAATTTTTTTTTAATTTCTCTTATTTGTTTTTTTAATTCTTTTGCTTTAATACTATTATTTAATACTATATTATATAATTCGTCTGAATATTCTCCAACATATTTAGTTAAAGCAACTCCATCTTCTCTATAATGTACATAAATATATTTATTTGAATCATTTTTTCTTATTTCAACTGAACCATAAGCAAGTGATTGTAATTCGTATTCAAGTGATTGTTTACTTTGAAGAAGACTCATAATTTCTATTTTTTCTTCCATGATTTTCCCCCTTATAAATGTGAAATTTTTTTTAATTTTGTTTTACATTTTAATTTTACCACAAAAGCAAAAAATGTGAAACATTTTTATTAAATTTTGTTAATTTTGTTTCATATTTTTTATCTTTCTTTATTTTCAATATTTCTATTTTCTTTTTTTTATTTCATTTTCTTTCTTATTCATTATTAATTGTAGATTTACGCATATAAATATATAGAAAATCAAAAATATTTTCAAATTAAAATATACAGATAAAATAATAATGTATAAATTATTGTGATAAAAAGTAATCAATTTAATTTATACATTTTTTTAATTTAATAAAATTATATCTAATATTTTTAAAGTTTTCTCTTTATTATTTTTTGTTATATATTGAGAATTTTCAAATATATATTCTATTATTTTTAACCTCATATTATTAAAATTTTCTTTCTCTAAACACATACTATTTGCAAACTTTAAGCTTTCTAATACTATAGAATTACTATGTCTTCCAATACTATATACTAAATCAAATCTAATTTTTCTTATTTTCCTTTTTCGATTAAATTTTATCATTTTTAATCGTAAAAGTAAATGTCTTAAAAAAATTTTTTCTTATATTTTTCTGATAAATTACTTATATAATTTATTTAAAAATATATAAAAAGAAAGTCTAAAATAACTAAACTTTCTTTTATACTATTATAATATATTACCTTTCCTCTTTAATAATATTTTTACTTCCAAAATAAGTAGCTATAAAATACGCCCCATAAATTACACATATCACAATTGCCGTTATTATTATAGACGGAAGTAGTTCTTTAGATGAGGCTATTGGTGATAACAAAATTAATGCAAACTTTACTCCAAAAATTGAATGTATACTTGCTAAGATAAGGGGAATTGCAAAAAATATACTTACCTGTACAAATAATGACTTATTTATAATTTTTTCATCACATCCAATTTTTCTTAAAATACCATATCTTTCTTTATTATCACTGCTTTCTGTTAATTGTTTTAATGCAAGAATTGCAGCACTTGCAATTATAAATATTACACCTAAATAAATTGCTATAAATATAATTATTGCAGCTAAACCTAAACCAGATTCAAAAATTGTAATTTTTGTCATTCCATCTATTTCTATTCCATCTTTATTTAAATTTTCTATTAAATTTGAATTAGATTCTGTAAATATTTCTTCAATCCTCTGTTTTTCTTCATCAGAATTTGCATTATAATTAGCAGCTAAGAAAAATTTCTCTTGCATTTCTTCTAATAAAGGGCAACTATCTGGAACCAATATGATACCTGTATTTGCATGACTTACTGACATTTCTATAAATCCATCTTTACATTCACTATATTTTGATTTATATATTTTCCCCGCAATTTCTAATGGATAATTTCCTTGTTCTAATACTTTATTCCTTATTTTTATTTGACTATCAAAGTTACAAAGTACAATATACTCATCTTCTTTTAATTCATATTCTGGTATTTTATATAATTTTGCAATTTTGTTATAATCTGATACTTTTATAATTTCTTCAGCTTTACTATATTTTAAACCTGGAAACATTTCTTTTATTTCATCATATTTATTTCCAAAAAATGTTTGCCAAGTTAAATTGCTATCTGTATAAATTTTAACTTCAGTAATATCCTTTAATACATTCATATCAAGACCATTACTTTTTAAAGTATCTGATATTGGCACCTTTGAATCTTCTCTTTGAGCTTGTGTAGTTGTTACATCTTTGCCATATACATTTTTATATGTTTCTGGTAAATATGCTTCTTTATATAAATTCAAATCCACCGGTGACATTTCAAGCATTTCTTTTTCCAGAGTACTTTTTACTGATAAACTAATAGATAAAATTGTAATAGTTATAAATAACATAATACAAATTACACTCATACTTATAACTGTAGTATTAATCTTATTATTAATCTGTCTTAGTACAAACATATTAGTATCTTTTAAATATACTTTCTTTATCATCTTTATTACCTGTAAAATAAATCCAGATAATGACCAAAATATAGCAATTGTTCCAACAATTCCCATAATAAATGGCGGAATAATTTTTTCATCTGTATCAATACTGTAAGCTCCAGCTGTTACTTTATAATAAGCAAATCCTAATATAACTACACCTATGACAAATACTACAGCTGCAATAAAAGGATTTTTTATTTTTATCTTTTCATTTTTCTTACTAGCATTTAACAAATTTATTAATTTATATCTTGATACTGTTAACGTATTAAATAGCATAACAGCAAAGTACATTACTGCAAAATAAATACAAGTCTTAAAACAAGCCGACATTGAGAAAACAAACTTAAATTCTTTCATTCTTACTTCAAACATTTTAGCAACTATAACTGACATAAACTGAGAGGCAAATATTCCTACTATAATTCCTACTAAAAGTGATATTATTCCAACAAATATCGTTTCTAGTAAAATTATTTTAGATATTTGTCTTTTTCCCATACCAAGTGTCATATATATAGCAAACTCTTTTTTTCTTCTATTTATTAAAAAATTATTAGCATATACAATTAATAATCCTAGTACTATAGCTACAAACACAGATATAATTCCTATAAAACCTATCATTAGTTTTATTAATTCTTTAGTAGAACCGAGATAATTCTAACATTGCTTGTTGGCTATCGATAGAATTAAACATATAAAAAATTGCTACACCAAATACTAAAGTTAAAAAATATATTGCATAGTCTTTTATACTCTTTTTTATATTTTTTAAAGCAAGCTTAAATAACATTGTTAAGCTCACCTCCAAGAAGTGTCTGCACATCAATTATTTTTTCAAAAAATTCTTTCCTTGTATCACTTCCTCTTAATATTTCATTAAATATTTTTCCATCTTTAATAAATAAAACTCTATTTGCATATGATGCTGAAAAAGCATCATGAGTTATAAGAAGGATAGTAGCTAACATTTTTTCATTTAGAAATTCAAAGCTTTCTAATAATTGTCTTGCTGACTTTGAATCTAATGCACCTGTTGGTTCATCTGCAAGAATAAGTTGTGGATTAGTTACAATTGCTCTTGCAGCTGCTACTCTTTGCTTTTGCCCTCCTGATACTTGATAAGGGTACTTCTTTAATATTTCACTAATTCCTAACTTTTTAGTAATCTCTATAACTCTTTTGTCTATTTCTTTTGGCTTTATTTTCTGAATAGTTAATGCAAGAGCTATATTTTCATAACACGTTAATGTATCTAATAAATTAAAATCTTGAAAAATAAATCCTAATTCTTCTCTTCTAAATTTATTTAAATGATTGCCTTTTAATTTTGTAATATCCTTTTTATTTACTATTATACTACCTGCTGTTACTCTATCTATTGTAGATATACAATTTAAAAGTGTAGTTTTGCCACTACCACTTGCACCCATTATAGCTAAAAACTCACCTTTATCAACACTAAAACTAATATTATCTATTGCTTTTGTTAAGTTTGATTTGTTTCCATAGTATTTTTCTAGATTTTGTACTTCTAAAATTTTTTCCATATATAATTTTCTCCTTTCTAAATTAATTATATATAATTTTACTAATGCTTTCCATTGATTTACCTTACAATACTATTACAATATTGTAAGGATTAAAATATTAAATTAAATTATAATTAAACTTAGAACATATATAGTATAATGAAGAAAATTTTTTCAAATCTCTTATTTTATATCAATATAGCTATTATTTGGAAATATCAAACTTACATTTGTACCTTTATTATAAATAGAATTTAATTCTATCCCAATTCCTAATTTATCACATAATTTTTTACATAAATAAAGTCCAATTCCAGTAGATTTTTTATTTAATACTCTACCATTTGTTCCTGTAAATCCTTTGTCAAATACCTTTTTTGTTTCATCTTTTTTTATTCCAATACCATTATCCTTTATACACAAAATTACATTTTCTTTTCTTACATCTGAACATATTTCTATTTTTGATAATTCATCTTTTTTCTTATACTTTACACTATTTTGTATAATTTGATTTAAAATAAAGATTACCCATTTACTATCAGTATTTACAATATTATCTAAATCATGAGAGTCAATTGTAATTTTATTTCTAATTAAAAGATCCTTATTTTTATAAATAACATCATTTACTATATCTCTTAACTTGTTCTTCTTTATATAATAATCTTGACTTACTGTACTACTTCTTGCATAAAATAATGCTTGTTGTGTATAATTGTCTATCTTTTCTAATTCTTCATTAATACTTTTAGTTATCTCATTTTTATTATTTTCAATTATCATTTTGCTTACTGCTATTGGTAATTTAATTTCATGAATCCATAATTCAATATACTCTTTATACTCTTCTTGTAAATATTTATATTTATTTACATTTTCTATCATTGATTTATCTGTTTGCTCTAATACTTCTTTTAATATTTTACCTTCTATGAAATTAGGTTCTTTAATAACTTCTGCAATTAAATATTTTTCATTAAGTTCATTTAATTTACTTTTTAAATCTTCATAATATTTTCTCTTGTTATAAAATTCAATTACTATACCAGTAACGTATGCTATAATTATACTAAAGCCAATATATACTTTTATAACTATTCCAAGATTATATCCAATCAAAAGTATCTCTATTGTAAATACTATAAATAATATTATAAATATGCTTATAATCTTATCTTTAAAATAATCTAATATCTTCATTTTAATATGTATCCTTGTCCTCTTTTTGTTTCTAATATATTTTTTAATCCTATAGATTCAAGCTTATTTCGTACTCTTGTCATATTAACTGTAAGTGTATTATCATCTATAAATTCATTAGTATTCCATAGATAATCCATTATCTCTTCACGTGATACAATCTTTCCTCTATTTTTTACTAAACAATGTAGTATTTTAAGTTCATTTTTCGTAAGTTCAATAGATTTATTTTCTTTTTCTAACTTACTTTCTGATATATTTAGTATAAAAGTCTTTAAATCTATTTTGTTTTTTTCTAATTCATTTTTATTTACTCTTTTTAATATAGCTGATATTTTAGCAAGTAGAATATGTATATTAAAAGGTTTTGTTACATAATCATCTGCACCATAATTCATAGAAATTAATTCATCAATTTCACTATCTCTACTTGTAACCATAATAATTGGTATATCTGAACTTTTCCTTATTTCTTTTAAAATATATTCTCCATCATTAAATGGTAAATTAATATCAAGGAGTACTAAATTACTTTTGCTATTTAACACATCTTCTATACAATTATCAAAACTATTTAATGTAGCTACGTTATACCCATTATTTGTTAAAAATCTTTTTAGTTCATTTCTTAATTTTTTGTCATCTTCTACTATTAATATTTCTTGCATATATATTCCTCCATATATAATTATACCATATATCTTTATGTTTTAAACTTACATTTTTGTAATAACATCTTCTATAAAATTATTAATTATATACTATCAATTTGCTTATGTAAATATTTTTTTGTATCATTGTACAAGTATTTACTAATATAATTAATTAGAGGTGATTTTAATGTGTGGTTTTTGTGGCTACATTAATGATACTGATATACAAAATGAAAAAATAATAAAAGATATGGTAAATACATTAGTAAAGAGAGGACCAGATGCTAGGAATCATTACATAGATAAAAATGTTGCACTAGGTCATGCAAGACTTAGTATAATTGATATACAAAAAGGTAATCAGCCTATGTCAAAAGAATATGGTAATAATAAATATACTATTGTATATAATGGTGAGTTATATAATACATCTGAGCTAAGAAAAGATCTTGAAAACAAAGGTTACTCTTTTTCTTCAAACTGTGATACTGAAGTAGTTCTTACATCGTATATAGAGTATTCTACTGAATGTGTAAACTATCTTAATGGAATATTTTCCTTTGTAATATATGATACACTATCTCAAACAATCTTTTTGGCACGTGATAGACTTGGTATTAAGCCATTATTCTATACAATTGTAGATTCATCAATTTTTTTGTTTGCATCTGAAATAAAAGCTATTTTAAAACATCCAAGAGTTACTCCAATTCTTGACAAAACAGGGATTCTTGAAATGTTTGGCGTTGGACCTGCACATAGTCCACGGAAATACTTTCTTTAAAAATATATTTGAACTTAAAGCTGGATATATAGGAATATATAAAAATAATGAATTTAATGAATATAAATATTGGGACTTAGAAACTAAAGAATGTAATGATTCTTTAGATGAAGCTATAGAAAAAGTACATTTTTTACTTACTGATGCTACTAAAAGACAATTAGTATCTGATGTTGGTATTTGTTCTATGCTATCTGGAGGACTTGATTCTAGTATACTTACAAAAATAGCTCATGATATTATACCTGATATTAAAACTTTTTCTATTGATTTTATAAATAATGAGAAAGATTTTACTCCAAATGATTATCAATTAACCAAAGATAGTGATTATGTAAAAATAATGAAAGAATATCTAAACTCTAATCATAAAACTATAAAAATAGATAATAATATATTATTTTATCTTTTAGATGAAGCTCTTATTGCTCGTGATATGCCAGGAATGGCAGATATTGATAGTTCAATGTATGCTTTTTGTAATAAAATTAGTGAAGATGGTTTTAAAGTTTGTTTATCTGGAGAATGTTCAGACGAAATTTTTGGAGGTTATCCTTGGTTTTACAAAACTCATTTAGTACAATATGATGGTTTTCCTTGGGCACTATCAGAAAATCTAAGAAGTTCAATATTAAAAAAAGGAATTTTAAAAGAAAATGAATTAAAAGAATATATTCATTTTAAAATCAAAAGCTCTCTTAAAAATGTTGAAAAACTTAGTAAAAATGATGAATTTGAAAATAGATTTAGAGATATAAACTATTTAACAATAAAATGGTTTATGATGACTCTAGTTGAACGTACAGATAGAATGTCAATGGCAAATTCACTAGAAGTAAGAGTTCCTTTTGCGGATCATAGAATTTTTGAATATGTATATAACCTACCAGCTAGAATGAAACTTGGAATTTCAAATAGCACTATACCAACTGAAAAATATCTGCTTAGAAAATCTTTTGAAAATGAATTACCGGAAAATATAGTTTACAGAAAAAAATCCCCTTTTCCAAAAACTTATGATCCGAATTATTTAAAATTAGTTGAAACTGAAATGTTAGATATTTTAAATAATACAAATTCTAAACTACTAAAAATTATAGATAAAAATGCAATATGCAATATTTTAAATATACATGGTGAAAATCTTACAGAAAATTGGTTTGGTCAACTTATGACTTATCCACAAACTCTTGCATATTTAATTCAAATAAATAAATGGTTAGAGATTTATAATGTTGAAATAGATATTTAATTATATAATTTATTTTAAAAATTAGGATGTATAGTTTGAATATACATCCTAATCTTTGCTTATTTATTAAAAATTACAAATGTTAACAGTATCATCAGTAAATATTATTTGCTCATCTACATTAAAATAATTCCAATTTTTTGAAGCAAAAAACTTTTCTAAATATTTATTTCCATTTTCTTTACTTACTTTATTAAACTTCCTATTTGATAGTTCATTAATACTATATATATCAGCCCAATCAGAATACAAAATAGGCAATACATATGTTGCTATTATATAATTATTCTGACCATAATAGTTATAGTTTAATTGTTTATCGCTATAAAAAGCAATGAATACTTAAAAATATATATAACGCCATATTCTTATTTATAATCTTCTTCATATGTGTCACCTATTCTATTTGTTTTATTTCTTCACACTTGAATTTAATACATCATAAAATTTATTATTATTAAACTGAATTACACTATATACAACTTCAAATTCTTTTGTTTCTTGAATTATAATGTCATTTGTTCCATCATAATTTAAGTCACCTACAAAGCCATATGAATATATAGGCCACTCTTCAGCTTTTTTTGTATCATTAATGTAATTATATTTTATTAAATAAGTCTTTCCACTATTACTAATATATACAACTGCACTATATACTCCAACTCCTTTACCTACTTCATTTGTAACAAATATTAAATTACCACTTTCAGTTGGATTTAAAGTAATATTATACTTCTCACATATCTTAACTGATGTATTAAATATTCTGTATATACCTAAAGCCTTCTTTACATTTGAAATATCATTTTCATTAACATTTAAATCTTGTTTTGCTAAATTAGACATAATATTAGATTCACTTGTTGCTACTGCAAAATACTCATCTAAAGAATTAATTTTAGATGTTGTTACATAAACAGAGGATCTATCAGGCTTACTTATATCCTCAATTTTATATTTACCTAATTTACCATTTTTTCCGTATAAATCTATCTCTGTACCTGTATTATATTTACTTTTTAAATAATAATTTTCGCTAGATACCCACTTTTTATCATAGACACCTCCTACTAATAAATTATTTACAATTATAGGAGTAGCATTAGTAGAAACATCATCTGACATTGTTAAAGCACTATCATCTATTTTTGCATAAACAATATTATTTTTTACTTTTACAAATACTAAAAAAGATACACTTGCTATTAAAACAAAAATAAAAAATACTAATAAAAATATTAAAAATCTTTTTTTCTTTAAATTATTTTTTGAATATTTTTTCACATTATCCTCCTCTTCTGATAATTACTTATTTCTATGTAATTTACCAATTTATAAATTAATTATTTTATTTTATAAAAAACATGAAAATTAATATACCGATTTAGTTGAAACTTCTAATTTTTTATAATATGTAACATTTGTATTTAAATTTTTTATTATAATATATATAACGTTATTTTTCTTAGTTTTAGATGAATAAAATCTAAAATTTTCGATATCTGATATTTCTATGATTTTATTGTTCAAATATATTTTATCTATTTTATAGTTATTTAAGAACTCATCTTTAGTAATTCCATTAACTATTAAATCAAAATATGCATAATTTTTACTTTTATTTGGGCTAGGCATTAAATCCAAATACGAATTTACACTTACATCGTAATCAGTAAATTCTTCAAGTCCTTGTATTTCATCTATTTTATTATAATTTATAATATATAAGGAAATAAACAAACTTAAAATAATAACTAGAATAATAACTAATGATATAATTAATGTTTTTTTATTAACTGCCTTCTTAGAAGAATTTTTCATTAATAAACCCACTTTCCATTATCAAAAGAAAATACACAACCACAATATTTTTGCATATATATATTTAATTCTCTTGCCATTTTTTGTCCTTCTCTAAAATGAGGACTATAATCTGTAGATATATATTCAACATTATATTCTTTAGATAATTTCATTCCAACTTTTCTAATTAACTCATGATTTTGATACGGACTTATTGTAAGAGTAGTTGCTACCATATCAAAATTATTTTCTGATGCATATTTAAAAACTTCTTTTAACCTCATATAATAACAGTATTCACACCTGCTTATAAACTTCTTACCTTCACCTACATTTAATACTACATTTTCTATATGCCTATTCATGTTATATTCATCTAATATGACATTTTTACAATTTTTTAAATTACAAAATTCTATAAATGCGTTTTTTCTTCTTTCATATTCTACTTTTGGATGAATATTAGGATTATACCAAATTGCAGTTAAATCTACTTTTTCTAAAACATTATCATTATTTTTTATTCCATTAATCTTTATATCATTTTCAATATATACAAAACATGGTGCACAACAACAATGCATAAGTAACTTTCTCATTTATATTTCATCTCCTATATATTCAAACCTATATTCTTGATTTGTTGGATTTTCTTTTCCCTCTGGTACTTTTTCTAAAAACATATATTTTGGTCTTATCCATGTTTTTTTATCACCATATAGTGCAGTATATACTACCCATTCTTCTAAAGTTTCAGAATTTATGGCGATTTTTTCAAGCCTATATAGCTTGTCCTCTCCTTTAAAATGTCTATATATTCCACCTACTTTTAAATTAGTATCTTCCATAGTTTTCCTTCCTATTTTATTAAACTTTCAAAATAATCATTTAATTTATCTACTTTTTCTTGATCATAATATACAGTACTATAGTTTTCACCATCTATTTTAATAAATAAACCAATGTCTTTTGAATAATCTTCTCTATTACTTTGTTTATAATTTTTTATATCTTGTATCATAGATTTAAGATTTTCTAACTCATTATCCGTTATAGTTTTTATCTTTTTATATTCAGTAGAATTTGATGTACCATCTACATTTAATTCATCTATTGTTGTACCTTTTTCTACATCACCATTATCTAATATTATAATAGAAGTATTATGTGGATAATTATATATTGTCTTTCCAATTATAACATTATTATTGTTGTTATTATTATTATTTTTATTATTATTTTTCAAAACCATTGTTATTAAAAGAGCTAAAACTAATATAATTAAAATTACTACTGAAAGTATAATATATTTTTTCATAAATTTACCTCTTTTATTCTTTATTAAAATTGTATCCTAAATGATCATAAGCAAGTTTTGTTACCATTCTTCCTCTTGGACTTCTTGTTAAAAATCCTATTTGCATAAGATATGGTTCATATACATCTTCTATTGTGTCCCTATCTTCACCAATTGAGGCTGCCAAAGTATCAAGCCCTACAGGTCCACCATTAAATTTAGTTATTACTGTACTTAACATTTCTCTATCAGAATTATCTAATCCTATTTCATCTATCTCAAGCCTATCTAGAGCTTTTTTAGCTATTTCATAATCAATTTTTGTTTTCTCTTCAAATAGAGCAAAATCTCTAACTCTCTTTAGAAGTCTATTAGCAATTCTTGGAGTACCTCTAGATCTTGATCCTATTTCTAAACTTGCATCATTATCTATTTCAATATTAAGCAAACTAGCACTTCTAGAAATAATTTTAGATAAATCTTTATTATCATATAACTCCAATTTATGTATAATTCCAAATCTATCTCTTAGTGGTGATGAAAGTGAACCTGCTTTAGTAGTTGCACCCACTAACGTAAATTTTGGCAAATCTAGTCTTATTGATCTTGCAGAGGGGCCTTTTCCTATTACAATATCTAAAACAAAATCTTCAAGAGCTGGATATAATATTTCTTCAACTGATTTATTAAGTCTATGTATTTCATCAATAAATAATATATCGTTTTCCTGTAAATTAGTAAGTATAGCAGCCAAATCACCTGCTTTATCTATTGCAGGTCCTGATGTTATTTTTATATTACTTCCAATTTCATTTGATATTATAGTTGCAAGTGTTGTTTTTCCAAGTCCAGGTGGTCCATATAATAGTACATGATCCAAGGACTCTCCCCTTTTTTTAGCTGAATCTATATATACTTTTAAATTTCCTTTTACTTTATCTTGACCAATATATTCATCAAATGTTTTAGGTCTTAGTGAAAATTCATCTACTTTTTCACTTTCTTCATCTTCATAATCTATATACTCTGGTGATATAACTCTATCTTCTATCATTTTTTATACCTCGTTACGTGATAATTATATCAAACATAAATTTTTAAGTCAATGTTTTAATAACTTTTAACAATAATAAATCTTATTTTAATATTTATATATTAAAATAAGATATATTACATATTTTTATTTTGATTTTTTTAATTTTTTACTTGATTTATTTAATTCAAACCAAAAAGTTGTACCAACATTTAATTTACTAGTTACACCATAATTAACGTTATGTACAGTTAAAATATTTTTTACTATAGAAAGTCCAAGTCCAGAGCCCGAAGCTTCTCTTTTAAAAGAATTATTTGCTTTATAATATCTATCCCAAATATGTACTAAGTCTTCTTCAGAAATCCCAATACCATTATCAATTATCTGTACTTTAACTTTTTTACCTAAATTAGATACTTTGATTTTTATTTGCTTTTCAATATTATCTTTTTTATTACCACTATGATTAATAGCATTAGATACAAGATTATAGAGTACTTGTTGTATTTTAGACTTATCTGCAATAACAAATATTTCTCCAGGAATATCAACTGTTAGTTTAAAATCGCTTTTATCTGTAATATTTTTAAATTTACAAATAATACTATTTATAACTTCATTTAAATCAAAAGTTTCAGTATTTAATTTTATAATTCCAGACTCAATCTTTGATAAATCCATCATATCATTTACAAGCTCAGTAAGTCTATCAGTTTCATCAATTATTATTTTCAAATTTTCTTCTCTTTGATCTTTTTTATCTCCAGATATATCTCGGATCATCTCAGAATAAGCTTTTATCATTGTAAGAGGAGTTCTTAGATCATGAGAAACATTTGCTATGAGTTCTCTTTTTATCTTATCAGTTTTAGCAAGCTGCTTTGTAGCTAAATTTAAAGTATCAACTAAGTCATCTATTTCTTTATATCCTGATTTATTGAAGGTTATATTATAATTTCCTACTGCTAAATTTTTTGCAGTTTCATTTATATTTTTTATAGGTCTTGATAACTTTCTTGATATAAATATAGAAATTATAGAAGATATAACGATAGATATTATAGTTATATATAAAAGTTGACTTTTTAATACCTTTATTGTTGCATCTATGGGTTCAATTGAAGTCATCATTATAAGGAACTCATTTGTATTACCTATTCTTTTAGCATATACAAATGTGGCACTTTTAAATTTATCTACATTAATTGTATATGATATTTTTTGATTTATACTACTTAATATTTTTTCTTTTATATCTTGTATTTTTATTGGAGATTGTCTTAATGGTATATTTGATAATTCATTTTTTTCTAATAAGTTACTAGATGAATAATATATATTATCATGAATATCAAAAATAACAATTGTTGAAGAATTTTTGTAGGCTATATAATCTAAATATGATTCAAAATCCTCATTACCGTACTCTCCTTCTATTTCCATTGCCAATTTTTCAATTTCTATTTTCTTCATTATACTATAATAATTTTGTAAGAGTATAACTTGCATTATCCAAAGTATTATAAATAATAATATTGAAAATGATACAAAATATATCCAAAAATTAAATGTAAGTGTATTAATATTATTTTTTATTTTAGTTATAATTCTATTCTTCAAATTTATACCCCGTTCCTCTTACAGTTTGTATTTTATCCCTATATTTTCCTAAATTATTTCTTAACATTTTTATATGAGTATCAACAGTTCTATCATCCCCAAAGAAATCATAGCCCCATACTTCATTTAAAATCTTTTCACGTGATAAAGCAATATTTTTATTTAATACCAAGTATACTAATAATTCATATTCTTTTGGTGTAAGTTCAATTTTCTTATTATCTATTTGAACAGTTTTTCCTAACATATCGATTAATAAACCATCTAGTTCATACCTTTCCTTTTCATTTTTTTGATTATTATTTATCCTATTATTTATTGCATTTATTCTTGCCATAAGTTCTTTTGGACTAAATGGTTTTACAACATAATCATCAATTCCAATTTCAAACCCAAATAACTTATCATATTCTTCACCTCTAGCTGATAACATAATTATAGGTACTTCTTTATTAAACTTCCTAATCTCTTTTACTGCTGAAAATCCATCTAATCTTGGCATCATTATATCCATAACTATCATATCAAAATTTTTTTGCTTACATATATTAACTGCCTCCATACCATCATTTGCTTCTTCTACATTATATCCTTCAAATTTAGCATATTCGCAAATTACCTTTCTGATATTTACTTCATCATCAACTACTAATATATTCATAAATTTCCTCCATTATATTTAAATTATATACAAACATTATGATAAATTCGTTAAATAATTGTAAAAATTTTATGATATAGAAAAACAGCAGATACAAAATAAAATGTATCTACTATTTATACTATAAAATTTTTTCTATTTTGTTATTTTTATTATCATAAGTTATACTTTTAAAACCTTTAAAAGTATCAATACTATCTGAAGAATTTATTTGATTTATGTCTTTATTATTTTCCCCTAGTGATTTAATATATTGAGTTGAATTATCTAAATATTTAGAATATGAATCACTATCAATAGCTATATCAATACTTATTTCATTAGTATTTTTTGTATCAGCTGATGAAAATACTAAAGTTCCATAATAGTATCTTGTATTATTAAAAACTGTTGTACCTGTTATATCAAAATAATAATCATTAGTTGTATTTATACTTTTATCAACACTTTCTAATTTTACTATATTAGTTACTTCAGAATTTGAATCTGTTTTAGAAAATATTGGATAGTAGACCTTAGTGTTTTTTGGTAATTTTCCTTTTATATTTTTTAAATTAAGTTCCTGTTTTAAATTAATATAATTAATTTCTTTATTTATTATTTCATACTGATTTTTAGCATCTATATAACTAGGACTCTCCTCATTTAAGTCGTTATTTTTTATTTTTATTAATAATCTATTACTTTCTAGGTTTTCATTATCAAATTTATCTGTATTATATAAAATATAATATCCTGTATCTAAAGTTTTTTCTTTATCTCCAATTTTAATATATCCATATGAATTTTTTGTAAGCTCAATATCTTTAAAATATTCATCTTCTAACAAAGTATTTATAATTTTACCATATCCAGAAATATTTTTTACCTCTACTTCCTTATATATAGTACCTTTTGTAAAAGAAAGTTTTGTAGGAGAGTTATTAGATTTTATCATAACTCTATTATTTATTATCTCTGCAGTATCTGGTGTTAATACATCACATTTAAATCCAATTATATCATCTGAAAATTCATCTGTTTTTATTTCTTTTACTAAATTATCATCATCAAGTATTAAACCAGAAGCTAAATAATCATCAAATTGTACTTTCATTAACTTAAATTTATCAGGTAAATTTTCACCTTTATATATTAATCTAGTTGAATTACTAGATAGATCTATAATTGGAATTACATCATCATTAATAATATATATACTATCACCGTACAAACTATTTTTATCTATAGAAGTTTCTTCTATATAATAATCGTTTTCATTATATTTTGGTAAATTATATATAGTATTGTTATATTCAATTGAATATCCATCTTGTAAATTTTCTGGATTAGCTTGAGTTAATTTTGTAACCCAAGTATCAACTTTATTTTCCTTTTTACTAGGTATAATAGAAAATATTAACACTAAAATTAATACTACAACTATTACTCCAATTACAGCTATTATGATATTCCTATTTTCTAATATATTATATTTAGAATCATTCATATATTTTTTTCCTCCGTAAATTTAAATATACTATTTTTCAACTATAACATCTTTTACAACTAGCTTATTATCAACTATTTCAAAAATAGTTTTTACCTTTCCTTGTGCTTTCTTATATTCATTTTTTACATCACTAGTTGTTGAATTTATGTATAAAATATTTTGTACACCAATAATTTGTAATCTTTCAGTATCATCTACAGTTTGATCATTTCCTTTATCAGATTCTAATTCAGTATTAGCACTATTTTCTTCAGTTTCTTGAACATTTGAATTTTTAGCTTTTTTATCATTTTTTGATGTATCCGAAATAAAATAATTAAATTTATTTATTATATATTTTTGTCTATATGATGATTGATTTATTTTTGTATTTGAAAAATCAATAATAAATTCTTGGGTTTTTTCAGGTAAATATGCTACTCCTTCATTACTTAATGTAACTTTTAATTTTGAAGTATTTTCATTATCCCAGATAGTGGATATCATATAACCTACAAAATTATCTCCAAAACTTTCCTTTACCATATCAACAATAGATCCATCTTTTAGATATAATAAACATATATTACCAGTATTTGAATCATGTATAAATATATAACTATTATTTGTATTCATATCTGTTTCAATTGACATATCTACATTTACATCAAAATCTTTCCCAGTATCATAGAATATAACTTGAGAATTTTCACCATTTATATATTGTATACCAACATTTTTATACATCTCAAGATTTGGAGCAGCTCCTTCAACAGATGAGACATCTGAGTATTGTTCTACACCATATAATACTACGTAATCTTGAGTTTCATCATTATTTATATCTTCCTTTATAACTCTAATTATTTTCTGTCCCTCTGATAATTTTATTATATCACCTAATTCTTCACTATACTTTTTAGTTAACATTTCAGGACTATTAAAAAAGTTATTAAGAAAATATACACTTAAGCCTATTATCGACAATATTAATATTAACGAAACAGCCATTACTATTTTTCTTTTCATTTTTCCTCCATTCAATTTATTATTTCTCTTTTATCCTATCTAAAAATACAATTCCTTCTAAATGATCATATTCATGTTGAATAACTATAGCCTCCATACCACTTGCTTTTAATATTCTCTTTTTACCTTTAATATCAGTATACTCAATTTTTACTTTTTCATGCCTAATTACGTTATCAAACTGATTTGGGAAACTAAGGCAACCTTCCTCTACAGTTACCATTGATTTAGATAATTCTAAAATTTTAGGATTAATTAATATATTAGGTTTTTTTACTTTTCCCTCTTCAATATAATTTACATCATATACTAACATCGCCTTTAGCATTCCAACTTGACATGCTGCAAGACCAATCCCATCATTTGCATACATAGTGTCTAACATATCTTGTGCTAGCTCTTTTATCTTATTATCAATATTTTCTATTTTTTTTGCTTTTTTAGTTAATATTTCATCTCCACTAAATCTTAATTGCCTTATTGCCATTATTTCTCCTTTCAAAATAATTTTATTTTTTATGTTTGAACATCATATTTTGTTTTATTTTCATTTTCTAGTCTACTTACTTCAGCTTTTACTATATTATCAGAATCATATCCTACATTTGATGTATTATTAAAAGATTCACTATTATTTTCACTATTATCTAAAGAGTTATTAGTATTTCCCATTTTAAGTTCTTGCCATTCTTCCTTTGAAACTAATACTTGTCTTGGTTTACTACCCTCATAACCTGATATTAGTCCTCTTGCTTCCATTTGATCTACAATTCTTCCAGCTCTTGAATATCCAATTTTAAATCTTCTTTGTAACATTGAAGCAGAAGCTTGTCCAAGATCTACTACTAAATCAATTGCATCTTCTAAAAGACTATCCGCATCGTCGCCAGTTTCATTAGAATTATTTCCATTTTTTGAATCTTGAGATTTTTCTATAGACTCTATTATATCTTCACTATAAGTAGAGTTATTATTAGATTTTATTTCTTCTACAATCTTATCTATTTCAGATTCTGAAATAAATGTTCCTTGAATTCTAAGTGGTTTAGTCTCACCTACAGGGAAATACAACATATCACCTTTTCCAAGTAACTTCTCTGCACCTGCCATATCAAGAATAGTCCTAGAATCTACTTGTGACGATACAGTAAATGCTATCCTTGAAGGAATATTTGCTTTTATTATACCAGTAATTACATCAACTGATGGTCTTTGTGTAGCAATAACTAAATGCATACCAGCAGCTCTTGCCATTTGAGCTAAACGGCATATTGCATCTTCAACATCATTTGGAGCTACCATCATAAGGTCTGCAAGTTCATCGACAATTATTACAATTTGTGGAAGCTTTGCACCTTCCTTTTGTTCTATTATTTTATTATATCCCTTTAAATCTTTTACTCCAGCTGAAGCAAATAATCCATATCTTTTTACCATTTCTTGTACAGCCCAATTAAGTGCGCCTGCTGCTTTTTTAGGATCTGTTACAACAGGTATTAATAAGTGAGGAATACCATTATATCCAGATAGTTCAACCATTTTTGGGTCTATTAAAATTAATTTAACCTCACTAGGCTTTGCTTTATATAACAATGATACAAGTATTGAATTTATACATACACTCTTTCCTGAACCTGTGGCACCTGCAATCAATACGTGAGGCATTTTAGCTATATCACCTATAGCAATTTCCCCTGCAGCATCTTTTCCTAATGCAAAAGCAAGTTTTGAACTATGATCTGCAAATTTTTGTGAATCAATCACTTCTCTTAATAAAACAGATTCAGAGACTTTATTTGGTACTTCTATTCCTACAGCTGCTTTTCCAGGAATTGGAGCTTCAATTCTTATACTTTTAGCTTCTAAATTAAGTGCTATATCATCTGATAAATTTACAATTTTACTTACTTTTACTCCCGTACTTGGAGTTAATTCATATCTAGTTACAGTAGGACCTTTAGTAATGTTTGTAACTTTTGCTTCAACTCCAAAACTTGCTAAAGTCTTTTGTAATTTTAAAGCAGTAGATCGTATAATTCTTTTATCGAATTCTTCTCCCTCTTTTGGCTTAGTTAAAAGCTCAATTGAAGGAAATTCATAATTATCTTGTTCTATTAATTCAGCATGATCGATTGTTAGTACTTCTTTTACTGATTTATCTTCTTTTTGTTCTTTTTGTTTTTTAAAGAACTGATCTCTTTGTTGCTTTGCCTCAATTTCTTCTTTACTTGGTTTTACACCTAATTTATTTATATCAAATTCTAATTGTTCTGCACTTGAAATTTTTATATTATCATCTACATTTTTTGTACCCTTTTCCTCAAGCATTTCATCTATTTCACTACTATTTTTTTCTAGTGCAAAATTTTTAGATTTTCTTATTTTTTTATTACCTTTAATTGCATTATTTTGAATATTGACACTATCTTTACTTATATCTTCATCATCTTCATAATCTTCTTCATCATTTTCATCATTTCTAAATAGTATTGAACAAATATATGAAAATAGATTAAATAAGCATTTAAAAAAGCTTGCCACTCCATTAAAAAACTGTTTAAAAGATAAATTAAAGACACATAAAGTAGTTATAAATGTAACAAAGCTAAACAAAATTATTGTAGCAACTTTACCTATTAAACTAATAATCATCATTGATATAATACTTCCAACAAATCCTGATATATTAGTACCAGTTGTTGCATTATTATATGAATCAACTATTAATTTTATAATTCCACTATTTATATTTTCATATTTGTAAACACATGATGCTACTAGTATTGAAATAAGTGACACTAAAAGTAAACCTTTTAATATTTGCTTAGTAATATTTACTTTTTTATCTGAAACTATAACATATATACCAGTTACAATAAATGTAATTGGCACTAAATATGAAACATTTCCAAAAAAACCTTTAGAAATGTTCTTAAATAAATCTGCTATAAATCCAATATTGCTAAAGCCTAAAAATACTAACATTATAAATCCTAAAACCACTGTAAAGCCACCTAATAAGTCAGTGCTAAAAGTTTTAGAAGCTTTTTTACTTTTTGATGTATTTTTCTGTGTTTTTTTATTTATACTATTAACTTTCCTTCTACCCATACTATTTTTACACCAACCTCTATTATTTAGTATAAATCATATAAATACATATTAATTTAATTCTTTTCTATTATCATGTACTACTTGCAAAGTTTCTTTTAATACTTCTTCTACTTTTTCTAAAACGGCATTTGCATATTCACGAGTTCCACCACAAATTTCTTTAGATACTTTATTAGCCTCTTCTATAATTTCATCTTTTTGTGCTAAAGCTTGTTTTGTTATTACATGCTCGTCTACCATATTAACAATTCTTGATTCTGCTTGTCTTACTATATTATCAGCTTCTTTTTGTGCATCTTCCATTATTCTTTGTCTTTCTTCCTTTACCCATTTAGCTTGTTTTAATTCATCAGGTAATTTTAGTCGTATTTCTTCTATAATTTCACGAAGTTCATCTGCATCCACCATTACCTTTGATGAAAATGGCACTTTAGATGCAGAATCTAATAATTCCTCTAAACTTTCTAATGATGTAAATATTTCCATTATTTAATACCTCCATTTATACATGCATAGAACAACATTTCCATAATTTCTTGTGTCAATGCACTGTAAATTTTCAAATTTATTAAATATATCTATATTCTTCTTCTTTAGTTTGGAAATAAAATTTTTATCTGTTTCGTATATTATAATTCCATCTTTTGATAAAATAGTTTTAGTATCTGAAATAAATTTTAATGTACATTCAGCATAATCACTATCATATGGCGGATCTAAAAATACTACATCAAAATCTATATTCTCTTTTTTTATTTGTTGTAAACATTTTGCATAATCTTTCCTTGTTATTTTAACATAATTTTTGCAGTTAGTCAACTCTACATTCGATATTATTGTAGAAATACAGACACTTTCTCTATCATTTAGCCATGCAAATTTTGCACCTCTACTAATAGCCTCTATACCTAAATTTCCAGTACCTGAAAAAAGGTCTAATACATTTGCTTCATGAATATATTTTTCTATTATCGAAAATTCTGCCTCTTTTACCCTATCAAGTGTGGGTCTAGTTTTTGTTGTTTTAGGACTATTTATTATTTTAGCCTTATATTTTCCTGATATTATTCTCATCTTTCCACCTTTTAATTTTTTTACAAATTTTTCATTATTAAATATTAATATATTATATCTAATATATGAGGCTTTGACTTTAAACTTTTAGCTAACTCTGGCTCAATATTATCTATATAAATAGCATCTTCTATATAGTTAAAAGCTATATCAAATTTTTCTTTATCATTATACATAACTTTTAAGATTGTTTCTCCTTCATATACCTTATCTCCTACTTTTTTATTAAATTCAAATCCTACTGAATAATCAATTAAATCTTCTTTTTTATTTCTTCCACCACCAAGACATACTAAAGCTTCTCCTATTTTTTTGCTATCTATTGACACTATATATCCTGTACTTTGTGCATGTATTTCTTTTAAATATTTTACTTTATCTTTTAATACTGGCATATCTAAATTCATACCAATCCAATCCATATATACATTAGAAATATATCCACTTTGTGCTTTAACAAGTTCAATGAATTTATTATATGCTCTTTTAGATGTAATAGCTTCTAATATTTTAACCTTATTTTCATTAATATCTTCTCCAACACCTGCCATTTTCATCATATATGCTGCAATTTCAAAAACAACCTCTTTTAAATCTTTGATACTATCTGATGCAAGTGTAGTTTCATCCGATAGTAAAAAAGAAATAACTTCTTTAATTTCAAGTGCATTTCCTACACATCTGCCTAAAGGTTCATCCATAGATGTAAGTATAGCTATTGTTTCTTTGTTTGCAAGTTTCCCAATATTTACCATTATATTTGCAAGTGCTCTTGCATCATCTAAATTTTTCATAAACGCACCACTACCTACAGTTACATCAAGTAATATTTTATCTGCACCTAATGCTATTTTTTTACTCATAATAGATGATGCAATTAAATCAACAGATTCTACTGTAGCAGTTAAATCTCTTAGAGCATATAATTTTTTATCAGCAATAGCAATTTCACTATTTTGACTTATTAAACACATTCCGATATCTTGAACTTGTTTTGCTGCTTTCTCAAGTGATATATTTATATCATAACCTACTATTGATTCTAACTTATCAGCTGTTCCTCCTGTAAATCCAAGCCCCTTACCTGACATTTTAAATACTTCTACTCCAAGTGAAGCTACAATTGGAAGAACAATCAATGTAACCTTATCTCCTACTCCGCCAGTAGAATGTTTATCTACTATATATTTTCCAGGAGTTTTAATATCTGACAAATCCAAAATTGTAGCAGATTTTGCCATTGCATCTGTAAGATGCAATAATTCATTATTAGTCATATGATTTAAAAATATAGCCATAAGAAGAGCTGATACCTGGTAATCTGGTATATTTCCTTTTACATATTCTGTTATAAAAAAAGTAATTTCTTCTTTTGTTAATTCTTTATTATCTCTTTTTTTCTCAATTATATCATACATTCTCATAATCTTTCACCCTATTTTACCTTTAAATGGATTATATCACGTATATGAAAATAAGTAAAGGTTTTAATCTTTGTAACTATATATAAAATCTATAATTGATATAATAATATAAAACAAGTTTTAAAATTATATTTGTTTTTTGTCGATCAAATTTTCTTTACATATAGTATAAATTTTAGTATAATACTACTGGTGATTTTATGTTCAAAAAATTTAGTTTATTTCTTTGTATTTTTCTAGTTTTCTTTTCAACTTTTTCAAAATCTACAGTTGATGATAGTTTAATTAATAATAATAATAATTCTACATCATCTAATACATATATGTATCCGACTACTGTTACATACACTTCATCTACCTTTGGAAACAGAGAATTATTTGGGCTTTCTTTTCATGATGGTGTTGATTTTCCAGCTCCTCAAGGTTCACAAATATTTGCTACAAAAGATGGGTTTGTTACATATGCTGGATTTACAAAAGGTTACGGAAATATGGTTACAATAATGCATTCTGACGGATATAAAAGTTTATATGGACATATGAGTGAAAATTTTATTGTTACAGTAGGTGAAAATATAAAACAAGGAACTTGCATAGGATTTGTAGGTCCTAAATATTTATCAAATGGCGTATTAAATGGATATACTACTGGACCACACTTACATTTTTCTATATATAATCCTAAAGGTGAGGCAGTTGATCCACTATCTTTTGAATTACAAAAATAGTTAAAAAATACAGTAGAACTAATATTTTTCTATAAAATATTAATTAACTACTGTAAAATAATTTATTTTTTTATTTAAAAATACTCTGTACTAGTGGAAACAATGAATAACTATTATCATTACTATCTTTTTTTTCTCTCATACTTACAACTAAATATTGCTTATCTGAACTACTATCTGCACTAAATGCATTAAGCCAACTTAATTGTTTAGTATTTTCATCATCTTTACTAGCTTTCAGTTCTGCTGTACCTGTTTTTGCTGCAATTTTTATATTATTTAATTTTAACTGATGTGCAGTACCATTAACATCTTCAACAACTTGAACTAAATCTTCTTTTATAATATCTGAAACTTCTTTAGAAAATACATTTTCTTTATAGTACTTAGCACTTTTATCGTCTTTATACTCAAGATATGGTTTTACCATACTTCCATCATTTACAAATGCGGAATAAATTGATGCCATATGTATAGGATTTACTAAAATTTTTCCTTGACCATATCCTGTATCTGCTAATTGCACCTCTGTTTCGATTTTATTATTATCTGCAAACTTAGATTTATTCAAATTTAACTCAAAAGGAATATCGCTATCAAATCCTAGTTCTAATAACCCTTTTTCTAACTTTTCACTTCCTATATCTAATGCTATTTTTGCAAAATATATATTATCAGAGTTTATTAAAGCATTTTTTAAATTAGCTGCACCACTATATTCTTTTAATGTGGTTATACTATAATCTCCCCAGCTTTCATCTTTTTTATATATAAGTCCACTATGACCATAATCTTTATCCTTATCAATTATTTTTGTATTAAGTCCTATTGCACCAGTTATTGGTTTAAATGTAGAACCTGGACAATATGTAGCTAAAAATCTATTATATAAAGGAGTATTTTCATCTTCATTTAACGATTTCCATTTATTATTTGACATACCAAGTATAAAATCATTAGAGTCAAATGAAGGAGTACTAACTAAAGATAAAATTTCACCTGTTTTTGGTTGCATAACTACAAAAAGTCCATTTTGAGTTTTTAACTCATTATATATTTTATTTTGTAAATTAATATCTATCGTTAATTTTACATCTTCTCCATTTTTGGGTTCTTTCTTAGCGATTACTTTTTTTACATTAGCTTTACTGTCTAATATATCAATTTCAACACCATCTTCTTCTCTTAATTTACTATCAAAAGCTTTTTCAATTCCAGATTTACCTATATAAGTATTATATGTGCTTGAATCTTTATCACTATCAACTTGTATATATCCAAGTAAATGTGATGTTGCTTCTTTATACGGATAAACTCTTGATGTGCTATTTATTACCTTAATTCCTTTTATTTTTAATAATTCATCTATTAATTCATTATTATCGATAGTAACTTTTTTTAATTGTACAAAAGTATCATCTTTTACATATGAAGCACCAAGTGATGCTTTAATACTATCTTCTGTAATATCTAAAAGTTTTGCTACATCCTCTATATCTTTAGTATTATCTACATTCATTTTTCCAGGTACAAATCCAATAGCATATACAGTAGATTCTCCTGCTAATAATATACCATCTCTATCATATATATTACCTCTAGTTGCAGTAAGTGGTTTTACACTAATTTTATCACTTTCAGTCAATTCTGGATATATAAAATTTGAACTCCAATTTATTGTATATCCCTTTTTTGATTCTTTTACTAAATAAGCAACATTTTCAAAAGTTATATTTCCAGCATCTGTCTCTATAGAAGATTCATATTCTACTGATACCTTATTTTTTTCTATTTTATCTATATTCTTTAAAGATATTTTTATATCTTTTGCACCAATTCCTTCATATATATTTTTATTTCTTGCTATAAAGTCTTCTTTTTGTGTTTTGGCTTTACTTTCACTACTTAAAAGTTCGTATAATTCTTCATATTTACCTTCATTAATAAGTGAAAAATACTTATCTAAAAATTTTTGTTCTAAATTTTTATTACTATTTACAATTATAATCATTAAAATAGAAAAACCAAGTATTAATACAATTAAAGCAATAAAAATAAATATCTTTTTATTTTTCATTTTATTCATCACCTTTTTAATTACAAATTATAAATATAAGCTCATACATTAAAAATGCAATAAAAGCAATTGAATGTATAATAATATCAAATATTATAATTTTTTTATTTATAGTTTTTTTCCTAAGTAAATCGATAATATTAAGTATTCTAAATATTAACTCAAAAAGTACAAATATCACAACAAATCCAAAAAAGCAAAATAAATAAGTTATATCTGTAAATACTTTATATAATTCTGATATATATCTAGTGCCACCACAAAGTGGGCATGGCTTACCAGTAATTTCTAAATATGGACATTTTGTTATAATAGGAGAAATAAAATTTAATAATTTGGAAATATACGGAAATAAAATTATATATATTGCTAAAAATAATAAAATTATATTTATATAAATATAATTTTTTAATATTTTTTCTTTATTCTTATTATCCATTTTATTAACTATATGTTATATTCTATATATGAATTATTCTTTTCTAAATCTTCAGTCCAGTTATTGACATTACCATTATCAAAACTAATACCAAGTATAACCAATAAAATAGTTTCTCCTACTATTATTATTAAAGCAAGCAGTGATAATATCATTCCAGCTATTCCTATTCCCTTTTTTCCCTTATTCTTTATTTTAGAAATAATATCAACTATTCCTAATATTAATCCTATTAATGCTGGTATTATAAAAAAATAATTACATGCAGGTATACAACTAAATATTATTGAAATTATTCCAAGTACAAATGCAGCAACGCCCATACGAATTCCTCCTTAATTTATATATTAAGTATATTATTTATAAATTAAATTGTCAACACTTTAAAATTAATAATTTAATATTTTATTATAATTTAAAATTTATATAATTGCTTTTCTTATCTGTATAATATTATATATGACTACATATTATTGTATTTATTATATTAAAATTATTATTTATGCATAAAAAATGAGATAATAAATTAAGTAAATTATCCCATTTCTTATATATTTAATTATTATTTATTTTTGAATTATAATATTTCTTTGTTGCAATTAAAATTCCTATTGAAAGTAATAATGCTATTCCAAAATATACAACAATATCACTTGTCTCCGGATTTCCACTATTATCTACAACATTTTCATTATTTTTAGGTGTATTGTTATTTGTATCATCTGGTACATCAATATCTGATTTATCACTAGTTTTTTTATCTATATTAACAGCTATTTCGGCCGTTGTACTATTATCTGCAAGGTCAGTTACTATTACTTCATCATTTGCAGAGTCTGTATAATTTCTTTTATATAAAACTTTTTTATCTTGAGTTTCTACTTTAGTCCAATTTTTTAATTCTAATTCTTTATTGATATGCTCATCTTCTACAGTTAAAAGTACATCTATACTTCCATCTTCATTTTCTTTTTGATCTTGTGTTACTACCGGTGCTACCTTATCTATGTTTGTTACAGAAATTATTGCTGTATCTTCCTTTGTTTGAGCGTTAAAATCAGTATTTCCATTTACTTTTGCTACAGTTACTTTTACATTTTCATCTTCAACTGTATTTGATTCAAATACTTTTGTAAGAGATTGCTTATCATCTGACAATGTCCAACCATTTATTTCAGCTAATTCATAAGATGAAACTTGAGTTTTATTACCATTTATATAACCAGAAAAAAAACTATTTATTGTAACTGTTACATCCTTGTTTGTTAAAGTTTCAGGTGATTTAGTTACAAATAAATATAAGCTTGCCTCTTCCTTAGGTTCTTTAATTTGAATACCATAAACATTTGTTACCATAGTAAATAATGAAACAAACATTAAACAAACTGCCAACATTAATAAATTTTTCTTCATATCTATCCTCCTAATTTTTTATAAAATTTATATTATTAGTTTTTACAATAATATAAGTTATATACAATTTTAATTTTATTCATATAAATAATATAAACTTTACTAAATATTGTATCTAATAATGTAGAAATATGCAAGTATTTATTAATATTTAATTATTAAAAAAATATTACATTTTTATGTATATTAATTTTAAATACTTATTTAACATTTTTACTTTACTTATTAAATACATAAATGAGATAATCTATTATATAAATTATCTCATTTTTTACATATTTAATTATTATTTATTTTTGAATTATAATGTCTCTTTGCTATAATTAAAACTACTGTTGCAAGTACTAATGCTACCACAAAATATACAACAATATCACTTGTTTCTGGATTTCCACTATTATCTACAGTATTTGTAGTATTATTTACTACATTATTATTTGTTTCATCTTGTACATTAGAATTTGATTCATTATTGTCCTTTTTTATATCTATAGCTATTTCAACTGTTGTACTATTATCTGCAAGGTCAGTTACTATTACTTCATCATTTGTAGACTCTGTATATGTTTTTTTATATACAACTTTATTATCTTCAGTTTCTTCTTCTTTAGTCCAACCTTCTAACTCTAGAGCTTCATTAATATGTTCATCTTCTACAGTTAAAAATACATCTACACTTCCATCTTCATTTTCTTTTTTGTCTTGCTTTACTACTGGAACTACCTTATCTATGTTTGTTACAGAAACTATTGCTGTATCTTCCTTTTTCTTAGCGTCAAAATAAGTATTTCCATTTGCTTTTGCTACAGTTACTTTTACATTTTCGTCTACATCTGTATTTGATTTAAACACTTTTGTAAGTGAGTGCTTATCCTCTGAGAGTGTCCAACCATCTATTTCTGCTAATTCATAAGATGAAACTGGAGTTGAAATATTTATATCACCAGAAAAAGTACTACTTATTGTAACAGTTACATCCTTGTTTGTCAAAGTTTCAGGTGATTTAGTTACAGTTAATTTTAGTTCTGCAGTAGATTCTTCAATTTGAATACCATAAACATTTGTTACAATAGTAAATAATGAAACAAACATTAGGCATACTCCTAACATTAATAAATTTTTCTTCATATCTATCCTCCTAATTTTTTATAAAATTTATATTATTAGTTTTTACAATAATACAAGTTATATACAATTTTAATTTTATTCATATAAATAATATAAATTTTATCTTTAAAATATTTTATCTAAAAATAGAAAAATTTGCAAGTAATTAAGAAAATATAATTATAAAAAAAATGTTACATTGTTACAGTTCAGTAAGAAATTAAAAATAATTCTAAAAAGCTGTAATATTTATGTAACGAAAATTTAATGTAAAA
>CANQUF010000012.1 GCA_947626975.1 uncultured Clostridia bacterium | reverse complement strand
CTTATAAATTGAACCGCCCATTGCCGAACGGCACGATGTGGTGGTGTGAGAGGGAACGAAAATTTTATTTTATAAAAATTTTCTACTCTACTCGATTTTGCTCGCCATGGGGCGGACTCTAACGGGTGAAAGTCTCGATAAACTTAAATTTATGGCAACACGATTTTTATTACTGACATGGTCAACAAATTCTTTAATAGCATTATATTTATTCAATTCTTTCATTCTTAAATTCACCTTTTTCATTTAAGTCACCTCTGTGACTTAGTATTTCCTTTTTGGAACATTTTTATTGGCTATTACTTAAAACACATTATCATAAATTAATCATAAAATGATACTAAAATATTACATAACACTTGATTTTTCGTAAGAAATTTGGTACAATAAGCAACAATGTAGCAAAAGTCCAAAAATTATTATTTAAGGAGATGGTATTATGAAAATAATATCAATTGTAGATTTAGTCAATAATGCGAACAGCGATGAAAAATTATTAGAAATAATTAATATGTCTAATAATTTTGAAGAAAAGAGAGCAGTAGTAGAAAAACTTACAAACCAAAAATCCCTAAAAGAAGTTGCACTAAGCAATAAAGATTGGAGGTTAAGACTGTTTGCAGTAGAAAAACTTACAGATCAAGAAACATTAAAAGAAGTTGCACTAAAAGTTGAAGAAGATTGGGAAGTAAGACTAGCTGCAGTAAGAAAACTTACAGAACAAGATTCTTTAAAAGAAGTTGCACTAAAAGCTAAAGATTGTGAAGTAAGGTTATCTGCAGTAGAAAAACTTACAGATCAGGGAACATTAAAAGAAGTTGCACTAAAGGATGAAAAATGGCAAGTAATAAAAGCGGCAGTAGAAAAAATTACAGATCAAGAAACATTAAAAGAAGTTGCACAAAAAGCTGAAAATTGTGAAGTAAGGTTATCTGCAGTAGAAAGACTTACAGATCAAGAGACCTTAAGAGAAGTTGCCTTAAAAGATAAATATTGGAAGGTAAGAATAGTTGAAGTAGAGAAACTTACAGATCAGAGAATATTGAAAGAAATTGCACTAAACGATGAAGATTGGTTAGTAAGAATAGCTGCAGTAAAAAAACTTACAGACCAGAAAACACTAACAAAAGTTGTATTAAACGATAACTATTGTGATGTAAGAATATCTGCAATAGAAAGACTAACAGACCAGGTAATATTAAAAGAAATTGCACTAAAAGATATATTTTTGAGAGTAAGAATAGCTGCAGTAGAAGCAATTACAGACCAGGAAACACTAAAAGAAATTGCACTAAAAGCTAAAGATTGTGAAGTAAGGTTATCTGCAGTAGAAAAACTTACAGATCAAGAAACATTAAAAGAAGTTGCACTAAACGATAAAGATTGGTTAGTAAGAAAAGCAGCAGTAAAAAAACTTACAGATCAAGAAACATTAAAAGAAGTTGCACTAAAAGATGAAGATTCGAATGTAAGACTAGTTGCAGTAAAAAAACTTACAGATCAGTGGACATTAAAAGAAATTGCACTAAAATCTGAAGACAATATAAGAATAGTTGTAGTAGAGAAACTTACAAATCAGGTAATATTAAAAGAATTTGCAATAAAGGATGAATTTTGGTTAGTAAGAATAGCTGCAGTAAATAAACTTATAGACCAAGAAACCCTAAAAGGAGTTGCACTAAAAGATGAAGATTCGAATGTAAGACTAGTTGCAGTAAAAAAACTTACAGATCAGAAATCACTAAAAGAAGTTGCACTAAAAAATGAAGACATGGATGTAAGAATATCAGCAATAGAAAAACTTACAGATCAGTGGACATTAAAAGAAATTGCACTAAAAGATGAAGAGTTGAAAGTAAGGTTAGCAGCAGTAAAAAAACTTACAGATCAATGTATACTTGCAGATATAGTTTTGAGAATCAAAGAGTGGAAAATAATAGAGTTAGCCTTAGAAAAGATCGATGATTTAAAAGTTATAAAGCATCTTTTTTGTTCTACCAGAGATTGGAGAATAAAAGAAATTTGTAGATATAATTTAGAAAAATAAAAATTATTTAAAATAGGTATAAAATCTATAAACTAGAGATTATACCTATTTTTTATTATAGATATTTATAATTGTTTACATATTCATATAATAGTAAGTATTATTTTGCTAATATAATACTAAAGTGATATGTAATTTTTACTAAAAATATTTTCTTTACATTTTACATACTAAGTGATATAATATATTTTATATTTTATTTATTAATTTAAGAAAAATTTTTTAAGGAGAGTGTTTTATAATGTCATATGTATCAGAATTTAGTAAATTTGTAGGCAATATTACATTTCAGCATCCTGAAATAGTAGTTATTGTTCATCGGAATGGCATAGAATTTCTTATGCAATTAAGATCAGATAATAATAAATATGGTCTGTTATGTGGAGGTGTACAAAATGAAGAGGAGCCTAAGGATTGCGTAGTAAGAGAATTGAAGGAAAAAGCATGTATATTGACAAATATACATTATTTAAATTTGTGCAATGTCTATGATGGAAGGCAACATAGAACTATTCATGCAAATAATAATATTGTTTTTGTATATAAATTAGAGTATAGTTATTGTACTAAATTAGACAGACAATATTATAACGAAGCCAAAAAATTAAATTGGTTTACTAAAGATGAGATGGAACATTTAATGTATGGAGGTATGATTTTCCCTAATAATATTCCAATAATTAGAGATATATTAAATGGAAAAATTTAGAAAATTTAAAGAGAGTTTAACTTTTTTGTTAAAACTCTCTTTTATAGTGTGCCCAGTGTTGACAACAACTTGTGTTTGAAAGTCCATACAGTAAATATAAGAAGATAGTTGTTGTTTTTACCTGTTAAGGTCTGGCACTTTGGATATATACAATTTATGAAGGACTTAACGATATAGAAGATTATATATAGGAGAAACAGTAACTAAAGAAAATGGCAAATAAATTAAGGAATTGTTTCAACACGAATGTTCGCCAACTTTTTATTTACTTTGTGAAAGCGTGTTCGTAAATATGGAGCATATTGTATTATTGGTATAACACAAAATGTAGATGATTTATTTTTTAATCATTATTTTTACCTTTTAATTTTACTATTGTAACCCCATATTGTCCTTCAGTATACCCTCCAAGTCTAAACTCTATTACTTTGTTACTTTTCTTTAAATAATCATGAACCCCCTTTCTTAATATACCACCATTCTTACCATGTATTATTCTTATATTTAATATATTATTTGAAATAGATTCTTCAATAAAATTTTCTAATTCAAATAGAGCTATATCTAAAGTTTTATGCCTTAACATTATTTCGGAGCTAGTATTATTGTTTTTCTTTTTTACATAAATATTAACAGTTGGTTTATGAAACTTATCTTTATTTGGTATACTTTCATTTTCATTATAATATTCAATATTATCTTCATGAGCAAATATTATTTTATTATTAATTTCTATATTATATAAATGTTTCCCTTTTTTAAAATCAACTTTTTTTATTATTCCACTAATATTGCTATTTTTTAATTTTACAATATCATATAACTTATACATTAATTTTCACCTTTTTACATTATAACATTAAAATATATAAATGTATATAAAAAATGTATAAAAATATTGCATTTTTATGTAACTTATGATATAATACAAATACGTTGATATTTTTCTAAATAAAAATTTTTAAATAGGAGTGGTTATTATGGCAGTAGCTGACGTAAAGACATATTTGGAAGATTTATGGAGACTGATATCCAAATTGTTAAATTCTAAGGAGGGAAATGAAAGTCAGGAAGTTATATTAAAAATGGAAACGATTTTGGAAGAAATAAAAAATCTGCCTGAATATGATAAAATGGTAGATTTCGTTGAGTCAATTGAAAAATTGATTGAAATTTACAAGAACGAAACTGATAATGTAGAAAGTCTTATGAAGATGCTTTCAATTGTTTCGGACGAGTTAAGGGGTATTCGCTATAAATTTAATTTATTTTCTGATCCTGGCGAATACAGCTATTGGGAATAAGAGGGGCTGTAAAAAAAGTCCCTACCAAAAATGAGTGAAAATTTTTCACTCATTTTTGCATGAAAAAATTTATCAATTATTAAAAAAAGATAGCTTTTTTATATAATTTATCTATGAAAAATAACAATTTTATATCAAAACAATTAAAATTGTTAATAGTAACTGAAAAAATTATAGATTTTTTTAATCAGTATATTTTTTTGTGGAATAGTATATAAAATTTATTTATCTAAATTTTTTATAGTTAAAGGCTACAAAAACAGGTAGAGAAAGATGTAGTTATGTTAAACTTCTAAAGATTATAACTTTTTTGTGTAAAATGATATTTATCTTTAAGAAAAATAAAAAAGTTTGTAAGACAGATATATGTAGGTATTAAATGATATCCAAGTAGCTGTATGTAATGAAATATATAGCAACAGTTGATGTTAAACAATATGTATAAGATATAAAATGTTTTGTACAACTTATAGAAAAGTTTAAGTACCAATATGGAAAATATCTAAAATTAAAACATGTAAAACATGACGAAGAAGGAACTTTAATTTGACCAAAAAATATATTAACATGAAAGTTGGAAAATTTGTCTATATAAAATATAATGTTGTCCAAAGGCAAAAAATAATGCAACAGTATAAATATAGAATTAACATCAATACACGAAGAAGTTTTAAGAGATCTCTTGTTAATACAAGCGTTATTTTGTATGAATAGAAGTATACAGGCAGAATGAACATATGGAATTATAAAGAATGATAAGAGATATAAAAGGATAAGAATACGTGTATTTGAGAATTCTATGTTAAATATTACATTAATTTATTATGGATTTTAAAAATGGAAAATAAAAGTAACCAAGCTATATAATACATATATCACTGATGTAATACCTGCTTTTGTTGTATAAAAAACATATATTACTAAAAAATATCTTTACTATAAAAAAGTAGATTTGTGTCATATTTTTGATACAGACCTAATTTTTTATTGAACTTTTTTACTAAAGTAATTGTAAATAACTTTTTATTAAAAAAACTTGATTATATATAGGATAACTGATATAATTTTAATATATAACTAGAAAGGATAACTTATTTATGTGTAAACAAAGTAACATACGTAATTTTAGTATAATTGCCCATATTGATCATGGTAAATCAACTTTAGCTGATCGACTACTTCAACTTACTGGTAGTATTGATCAAAGAAATATGAAAGAACAACTTTTAGATAATATGGATATAGAAAGAGAGAGGGGAATAACAATTAAGTCTCAAGCAGTAAGAATGAAATATACTGCAAAAGATGGAAATGAATATATATTAAATTTAATTGACACCCCAGGGCATGTTGATTTTAATTATGAAGTATCTCGTGCACTTGCAGCATGTGAGGGAGCAATTTTAGTTGTTGATGCTACTCAAGGCGTAGAAGCTCAAACTTTAGCAAATGTATATCTAGCTGTAGAGAATAATTTAGAAATTTTACCGGTAATTAATAAAGTAGACCTACCTAGTGCAAGACCTAATGAGGTAAAAGAAGAAATAGAAAATATAATAGGATTAGATGCTAAAAATGCACCTTGTATTTCTGCAAAGACAGGTCTTAATGTAGAAGATGTACTAGAAGATATTGTTAAGAATATTCCACCTCCAAATGGTGATGTAAATATGCCATTATCAGCTTTAATTTTTGATTCTGTATATGATAATTACAAAGGAGCAGTAGCATTTATTAGGATAGTAAATGGGAGTATAAAAAAAGGTGATATTGTATATACAATGTCAAATAAAAAAGAATATGAAATAGTAGAAGTAGGGTATATGAAGCCTGGTGGATATATTGAATCAGATATTCTTTCTACTGGAGAAGTTGGATATATTTCTGCTAGTATAAAAGAAGTATCTGATATTAGAGTAGGTGATACAATAACTCATAAAAATAGACCTGCAAAAAATCCACTTAAAGGATATAAAAAAGCTAAATCTATGGTATATGCTGGAATATTTCCTGCTGATGGAACTGAATATGAAGAATTAAAGGAAGCATTAGAAAAATTAAAATTAAATGATGCGGCACTTGATTATAAATTAGAAACATCTTCTGCACTTGGACATGGATTTAGATGTGGTTTCTTAGGACTTTTACATATGGAAATCATCGAAGAAAGATTAGAAAGAGAATATGATTTGAATTTAATTACAACTGCTCCATCAGTTATATATAAAGTACATAAGATAAATAATGAAGTATTAGAGCTATATAACCCGTCAGAATTACCTTCTCCTAATGAAATATCATATATCGAAGAACCAATTACTAAAACTGAAATTATATCACCAAAAGAATATGTAGGAAATGTAATGGGACTTTGTGAAGAAAGACGTGGTAAATTTATAAACATGAAATATATAGATGACTCTAGAGTATCGTTAGAGTACTATCTTCCATTAAATGAGATAATATATGATTTTTTTAATACTTTAAAATCTAGAACAAAAGGCTATGCTTCATTTGATTATGAAATAGACAAATATGAAAAATCAAGTTTAGTTAAATTAGATATACTATTAAATAATAAGGTGGTAGATGCACTTTCTTTTATTGTAAATCGAGAAAAGGCTGAAACAAGAGGAAGAAAAATAGTTGAAAAATTAAAAGACATTATACCAAGGCAACTATTTGAAGTACCGATTCAAGCTGCTATTGGATCAAAAGTTATAGCACGTGAAACAGTAAAAGCATTAAGAAAAGATGTACTTGCCAAATGCTATGGAGGAGATATTACTAGAAAAAAGAAATTACTTGAAAAACAAAAAGCAGGAAAGAAAAAAATGCGTAAAATTGGTAATGTTGAATTACCACAAGATGCATTTATGAGTGTATTAAAATTAGATGAATAAGGGAGTATAAAAATGGGAATAATTTACGGAAAAAATCCAGTACTTGAAGCAATAAATTCTGGAAATACTATAAATAAAATATATGCACAAACATCAAATAAAGACATTGACTTTATTATAAAAGAAGCATTAAAAAGAAAAATTGTAGTAGTAAATACAGATAAACAAAAATTAGATAAAATGATAGATGGAAAAAATTCACAAGGAATTGTAGCAAATGTAACTGATTTTAATTATTCTACAATAGAAGAAATTCTAGAATATGCTAATATCAAAAACGAACCACCCTTTATTGTTATATTAGATAAAATAGAAGATCCACATAATCTTGGTGCAATAATACGTACTTGCGAATGTATGGGAGTACATGGTATAGTAATTCAAAAACGTAATGCATGTCAAGTAACTGACACAGTTGAAAAAGTTGCGGCAGGTGCTTGTTCATATGTTAAAATATCAAGGCAAACCAATATAACTGAAGTAATAAAATTACTAAAAAAACAAGGACTGTGGATTTATGGTCTAGATATGTCTGGAGAGAGTAATATATATAACACTGATTTAAGTGGACCTATTGCACTTGTTATAGGAAATGAGGGAGATGGAATATCACGACTTGTTAAGGAAAATTGTGACGTGCTTATGAAAATACCAATGTTTGGAAATATAAACTCATTAAATGCTTCAGTTGCTTGTGCTATTTCAATTTATGAAGTAGTAAGACAAAAAAATATTTAAAAAAATATGGATACAATTATTCAAAAATCTATTGTATCCTTTTTATTAAATTCTTTTTTAGTTGAAAGGAAGAATAATAAATGCAAACTAAAATTATTAATAATAGTAAAAATAATATTGAACTTCTTTGCCCGGCTGGAGATATTGAAAATTTTAAAGCTGCAATTTCTGCTGGAGCAGATGCTATATATATGGGGATTAATAAATTTAATGCAAGACAAATGGCAAAAAATTTTGAACTAGAAGAATACATTGATTGTATATTATATGCACATTTAAGAGGAGTTAAGGTATATCTTACTCTTAACGTATTGTTATATGACGATGAAATTAAAGAAGCAATTAATATAATATCTATGCTCTATTCAAAAGGTCTTGATGCAGTAATTGTACAAGATTTAGGACTTGCTAAGTTGATACATAAATTAATTCCAAAGCTTCCTCTTCATGCTAGCACACAAATGAGTATATATTCTTTAGAACAGGTAAATGTATTAAAAAAATTAGGATTTAAAAGAGTAGTACTTGCAAGAGAACTTACTTTAGATGAAATAGAAAATATATGTAAAAATACTGACATTGAAATTGAAGTTTTTATACATGGAGCACTTTGTATGTCATATTCTGGACAATGTCTAATTAGTTATTTTATTGGTAGAAGAAGTGCCAATAGAGGAAATTGTGCTCAAGTTTGCAGAATGAGGTACTCTTTATATTCAAAATCAAATAATAAAAGTATAGTTTCAAATAGATATCTACTTAGTAAAAAAGATATTTTTGGCTTAAATTATATACAAAAATTAAAAAATATAGGTGTAACATCACTTAAAATTGAGGGAAGAAACAAAACTAAAGAATATGTAGCGGGAGTAACTAGTATATACAGAAAATATATAGATAATATAGAAAGTAATAATAAAAATTATATACTAAATTATGAAAATGATAAAAAAATTTTATTACAATTATTTAATAGAAATGGCATGTCTAATGGATATTTAGATGGTAATGAATATAAAGAGGGAATAACAGAGTTATCACCTAAAAATACAGGATTATATTTAGGAAAAGTAATTTCACAAAAAGGAAAATATGTAAAAGTTACTTTACAAGAAGATATAGACCTTCATGATGGAATAGAAATCTATTATGGCGATAATGTTTTTTCAAATATTGTAACTTGTATTAGAAATAATGATTTTGAATTATTAAATAAAAAAGTAGGTGCAAAAAATACAGTTTGGATAGGTGATATATCTAAAAAAGTTGTTATAGGAAGTGATATATATAAAACGTCAAGTAGTTATCTTAATAACGATATAAAATCTAAATATTTGTTAAATAAAAATAGTAGAAAAAAAGTATATGATGTTTCTGTTATAATAAAAAATAATACAAATATAAAAGTTACTATAGATAATACTAGTATATCATATATATTAGATTATATACCTCAGGCATCTAAAAATAAATATGTTACTAATGAAGATATAGAAATTGCTTTTTCAAAAACTCAAGATACTCCATTTGTATTTAAAAATATTAATATAATACTTGATAATAATTTATTTGTACCTATATCTAAACTAAATGAATTAAGAAGAGGATTAATAAATGAGTTAATTAAATCATTTGAAATTGATAGGAAAATCGATATAAGTAAAAAAATTGATGAAGAATTTAATAATGTATATATGGAAAATAAAGTAAATAAACCGCTACATCTTAATTCTTTATATGTATATAAATATAATGGTAAAATTAATTATTTAGATAATAATAATCTAAATATAATTTATTTTAGTATTGTTGATTATATAAAAAACAAAGAAGAAATAAATAAAAAATACATTAATAAAGTAGATGTATATCTTAACATTCCTAATATAGTAGGTAAAAATGTATCTGATAATATATATAATAATATTGAAAATTATATAAAGGATGGAATAAAAGGTTTCCTTATTGGAAGCTTAACATATATAGATATACTTAATAAAATGAAAAAGAAATATGATATAAAAATAGTTTCAGATTATACATTAAATGTCTCTAATGTATTTAGTGCTAAATTATTAAAAGATCTTGGAGTTGATATTATAACTATGTCTGTTGAAGCAGATGAAAATAGTATAAATTCTATTTCTAAAATATTTAAAATAGAAATAGTAAAAGATTTAGTTACAGTAGTTACGTCAAGATATTGTGTATTAGGTAGTTATATATCAAATAGATTAAAAAATACAAAATGTAAGTATCCTTGTTTGAAAGATAATTATTATCTAATTGATTCATATGGGTATAAGTATGACATTATATGCGATGAAATAGACTGTATAATGAGATTAGTTAGAAAGTTTGAGGAAAGCGTAAATATATCAGACGATGAAATATATTCAATTAGAAAATGTATCATATAATTCTTACGCAAACTCTAAGAAATATAAACTTCCATTTGTTATAACGGAATCTCAAAATTTAGATTCTAATATATATAAAATATATGAGGATTCAAGCTTATAATTTATTAATTGCTCATTATCAGATGATAATAAAAATATTACTAAAGTGTATATACTACAAATTCTGAAGAAAATGTAACTTTAACAGATATAGATGGTATAGTAAAAAAGAAAATAAAGATAGAAGTATAGAAGTAATATTAAAGGCAAACGAACAAGTAAAAGAAGTAGATGGATGGAGCTTGTCAGAAGATAAAACTACTTTAACTAAAACATATACAGATAAAGAAGAAAAAATAAATTCAAATAATAATAATCCATTTATAGCTTGATATATTTAAATATTTAGTAATGGCTTTAGTATTAGGAATAGGAGTATTTATTCTATCAACTAAAAATATAAAAATGATTAAAAGTAAATAATATAAAAAGCGACTATAGATAAATTATTTCTATAGTTGTTTTTATAAATATAAATTTATTTATACATGTAAATATAAAAAATATTATATAAATAATAGTGAAGATATTAATATAAAAATATGGTGATATCTTTTTTAGTTATTTTTCTTCAAACTAGTTGAAAAAATAGACTTTTATGGTATAATATAATAGTTAAATAAAATACATTACTTTTAAATTACAAGAAATGGAGGATTTATAATGAGTGTAAAAATTGATAAACAAGAAAATTCAAAAGTAGTATTAGAATTTACTATGACAAAAGATGAATTTGAAAAAGAATTAGATAAATCATTTAAGAAAAATGCAAAGTATTTTAAAGCACCAGGATTTAGAAATGGAAAAGTACCAAGAAATGTTGTTGAAAAGTTATATGGTGAGAATGTATTATTTGATACAGTAGTAGAAGATAATGTAGATAAATCTTATGCTGAAGCTGTAAAAGAAAATAACTTAGAAGTTGTATCTAAACCACATCTTGATATAAAGCAAATAGGTAAAGGAAAAGATTTTATATATACTGTAACATTATATGTAAAACCAGAAGCTAATGTAAAGAAATATAAAGGTTTAGAAATAAAAAAATTTGATACAAAAGTATCAAAGAAAGATGTAGAAAAAGCTTTAAATGATGCAAGAGAAAAAAATGCTAGAATATCTACTGTTGAAGATAGAGAGTTAAAAAATAATGATATATCAACTATTGATTTTGAAGGATTTATTGATGATGTAGCATTTGAAGGTGGAAAGGGAGATAATTTTGAACTTACTATAGGAAGTGGTCAATTTATACCTGGATTTGAAGAACAATTAATAGGTATGAAAATAGGAGATAAAAGAGATATAAAAGTTACTTTTCCAAAAGATTATCATGCAGAAAATTTAGCTGGAAAAGATGCAATATTCAAAGTTAAATTAATAAGTATAAAAGAAAAGATATTGCCAGAACTTGATGATGAATTTGCAAAAGATGTATCTGAATTTGAAACTTTAGAAGAGTATAAAAAAGATTTGGAAGTTAAATTAAAAGAAGAAAAAGAAAAACAAGCAAAAGCTGATAAAGAACTAAAAACTATAGAAAAGTTATGTGAAAATACAGAAGTTAATATACCAGATGAAATGTTAGATGCTGAAGTAGAAAAAATGCTTGATCAATTTTCTTCTAACCTTTCATATCAAGGTCTAAACATTGAAACTTATTGTAGTTATATTGGAACTACAATCGATAAATTTAAAGATACTTTAAAACCAGATGCTATAAAAAATATAAAATTAAACTTAGCATTAGAAAATATAGCAAAAGTGGAAAATATTAAAGTTGAAGAAAATGAAATAGATGAAAAGATTAATGAATTGAAAAAATCATATGGTAGTGATCAAACATCTAATGATTTAAATAGTAATGAGAATGTAAGAAATTATATGAGACAAAAATTATTACAAGATAAGACATTAGAAATTGTAATTACAAATACAATAGAAAAATAATAAATAAAGAGGAGGTTTTTATTATGTTAAACAATAGTTTAGTACCAATGGTAATTGAACAGACAAGCAAAGGAGAAAGATCATACGATATATACTCTAGACTTTTAAAAGAAAGAATAATATTTTTAGCAGATGAAGTAAATGATGTTACAGCTTCACTTGTAATTGCGCAACTTTTATTCTTAGATGCTGAAGATCCAGGAAAAGATATTTATTTATATATAAATAGTCCTGGTGGAAGTGTAACAGCAGGTATGGGAA
The DNA here is from genome assembly GCA_947626975.1 of uncultured Clostridia bacterium. GTDB lineage: Bacteria > Bacillota > Clostridia > TANB77 > CAG-465 > CAG-465. Next base: position 18,894 of record CANQUF010000012.1, on the reverse strand, counting down.
TATATGATACTATGAAATATATTAAATCAGATGTATGTACAATAAGTGTTGGTATGTCTGCTAGTATGGGAGCTTTTTTACTTGCTAATGGTACAAAAGGTAAAAGATTTGCTCTTCCAAACTCAACAATTTTAATACATCAACCATTAGGTGGTGCTCAAGGTCAAGCAAGCGATATAAAAATACATACTGATTGGATAATAATGATAAGAGAAAGATTAAATAAAATATTAAGTGAAGTTACAGGTCAACCACTTGAAAAAATAAATAATGATACTGACAGAGATAATTTTATGACTGCACAAGAAGCAAAGGATTATGGCTTGATTGATGGAATTATGACAAATATTAATGATATTGTTAAGGAGAAATAGAAAATCATGGGCAAAAGAGGAAAGAATGAAAATGAAACTATGATAAAAGATAGAATATTTTGTTCTTTTTGTGGAAGATTAGAACAGGAAGTAGGTAAGCTTGTACAAGGTCCAAATAATGTTTTTATTTGTGAAGATTGTATAGATTTATGTTCAAAAGTTATAAAGGATAATATTAAAGAAGAAAATGACCAAATATTAAAAGATGATTCTAAAGAATTAATAAAATCTAATACTTTACCTTCTCCAGAAAAAATAAAAAGCGTTTTAGATCAATATGTAATTGGTCAATCTAAAGCAAAAAAAGTTTTATCAGTTGCTGTATATAATCATTACAAGAGAATAATGAACATGGATAAATTAGACGATATAGAAATTCAAAAATCTAACATATTATTATTAGGACCTACAGGGTCAGGAAAAACGCTTTTAGCCCAGACACTTGCTAAATTATTACATGTACCATTTGCTATTGCAGACGCAACTACGCTTACTGAAGCAGGGTATGTTGGAGAAGATGTAGAGAATATATTACTTAGATTAATACAAGCTGCAGATTACGATATAAAAAAAGCAGAACGAGGTATAATTTATATAGATGAATTAGATAAAATATCTAGAAAGTCTGAGAATCCATCTATAACAAGAGATGTAAGTGGTGAAGGAGTACAACAAGCATTACTAAAAATAATTGAAGGAACTGTAGCAAATGTTCCACCACAAGGAGGAAGAAAACATCCTCAACAAGAATTTATAAAAATAGATACAACTAATATTTTATTTATATGTGGCGGTGCATTTGATGGATTAGAAAAAATAATTGAAGCTAGAACTAATACAAGTACTATGGGATTTGGAGCAGAGGTAAAAGCAAAAAATGAACAAAGTTTAAGCGAATTATTCTCACAAGCTCAGCCACAAGATATTGTAAAATATGGGCTTATTCCAGAACTTGTTGGTAGATTGCCAATAATTACAAACTTAGATAAATTAACTAAAGAAGCATTAATAGATATTCTATCAAAGCCTAAAAATGCATTAATAAAACAATATAAAAAATTATTTAAAATGGATAATGTTGAACTTGAATTTAAAAAGGATGCTATAGAAGAAATTGTAAATATGGCAATTACAAGAGATACTGGTGCTAGAGGATTAAGATCTATAGTTGAAGATGTTATCATGGATGCAATGTATGAAGTACCATCAAACAAAGATATAGTTAAATGTACAATTACTAAAGATGTTGTATTAAAGAATAAAAAAGCTATATATGAATATAAAAAGTAAATATTAGATATTAAAATTAAATCGTTGAAATTACATATGTAAAATCAACGATTAATTTTATATATTTTTGTTATTTAGACTTCTTTAAAGAAAATTAGTAAAATCTTTTCATGTATAAGTTATGTTTATTAGATTTAGTTGCAAAAAAATATTAGTATGATATAATTATTATGTTATAGAAAGGTAAATAAATGGAAAATTATTTTTTAGAAAGTAATGGAATATATGAAAATTCAAAATATGGAGAAATTGCAACAGGATATGTAGAAAATAAAAAATCTAAGTTTATATCATATTTATTCTATATAGAAAATGAAAATATGGCAAAAGAATATATAGAAAAAATAAGAGTAGATAATAAAGAAGCAAGACATATTGTATATATATATTCATATTTTAATAACAACAATATTTGTATAAAATTTTCAGATGATGGAGAGCCACAAGGTACAGGTACTAAATTAATATATGAAACTTTAACTAAAGAAAAAATAACTAATGTATGTATTGTAATAGTTAGATATTTTGGCGGAATACTTTTAGGGGCTGGCCCATTAGCTAGAGCTTATCATAACTGTGCTAAATATTCAATTGATAAATGTAATAAAAATTTACTTTATTTATATAGTGAATATAACCTTAGTATTTCTTATTCTGATTATCAAAATATAGTTAAAATTTTAGATGAATATGTAAAATTAAGATTATTAAAGATTTTAAATATAGAATTTTTAGAAAATGTAGAAATTAAATTGTTAGTAGAAAGAGAAAGATTTGATGAAATTATAAATAAATTAAATAGAAGCTAGAATTACTTTATATATTTAGTACACAATATACATAAAAAGTATCCAAAATTTGATTGGATACTTTTTATAAATTTTCATTTAAAATTCCTTAAGGTCTAAAGGTATTCTTTTAAATTCTGAAAAGTTTAAATTTGAATTTTTAATTTCATATTTAGGCAAACTAAATACCAATGCTATCTGACATGGCCATTTTTTTAATCTATGCATATAAATATTATCTGATGATACCTTTGGAAAGTCTTTATGAATTTCATTTAACAGCATATTAACTAACTCAGCAGTAGCTCTTACATATGAATTATTATAATATGCAAAAATTATGAATTGAGATTCTTTTTTATATAGCTTCCGGATATCTTTGCAATACTTCCATTCAGACATAATAAGTCCCCCTTAAAATTATTTAAAATGTATTAATGTTATTAATATGATAATTATACTATATTTTTATATAAAAGTAAATGATATGCTTATAATAAAATCGTTATATTTTTTAGGTAAATTATTTAATATATGTATATGTGTTTGTAATGATATTTTATTATATTAATAAATAAAAATTAAGAAAATGAAAAACTTGAAATTAGTATATATTATAATAGTGTAACTAATATATTAAATAATTATACATTATAGTATTAATTATATTTGCTATATTTTTTATAAAAACTATTGACAAACGCTTGTTCTTATATTATAATAAACATATAAAGAACATTTGTTTAGGAGATGGTTTTATGAATAATAGAAAATATATAAATATAAAAAAAAGAAGTAATAAGATAATAAGAAAAAATAAAGTTAATATATTAGTTGTTTTTGTTGTATTATTTTTTGTATTTTTAATATCAACTAACTTTAGTTTTGGAAAAAATGAATTAAGAACAAAAGAAATTATAGTTTCAGAAAATGATACTATATGGAATATATCTAAGGATATTTGCAATAATAGTAATGATGACTTAAATATACAATTTGTAGTTAATAAAATAAAAAAAATAAATAACTTAAGTAATAGTGATATATATGCAGGACAAGTAATTAAAATACCTATATATTAAAATAAATATATAAAATGTTAAATAAAATTTACATAAAATATAATAAAAATTGACAAATTTATTTTTTGTGTTAAAATATAAATATATAGAATAAAACTCTATATATTTTTTTATGTTATTAATACATATAAAAGGAGAATTATGAAGAAAATAATATATTTTGATAATGCTGCAACGACCAAACTAGATAAAGATGTTTTAAATAATATGATACCATATTTATCTGAAAATTATGGAAATCCGTCAGCAATATACAGTATTGGAAGAAATGCAAAAAAGGCAATTGAAGATTCAAGAGAAAGTGTATCAAAAATTTTTTCATGTGATCCAAGAGAAATATATTTTACTTCCTCAGGAAGTGAGAGTAACAATATGGCAATAAGGGGTGTAGCATACAGAAATATAAATAAAGGAAAGCATATTATTACTACTTCTATTGAACATCCATCCGTACTTAATACTTGCAAAGCATTGGAAAATGAAGGATTTAGAGTAACATATTTAAATGTTGATAAATATGGACTTATAAATCTAAAAGAATTAGAAGAAAATATTAATAGTGATACTATTTTAATAACTATAATGTTTGCAAATAATGAAATAGGTACAGTTCAAGAAATAGAGAAAATCGGTAAAATAGCTAAAGAACATAATATAATATTCCATACTGATGCTGTACAAGCTGTAGGTAATTATAACATAAATGTAGATAAATTAAATATTGATATGCTATCACTATCTGCTCATAAATTTTATGGACCAAAGGGAATAGGAGCTTTATATGCTAAAAAAAGTGTTAAATTTGATAACTTAATATGTCGGTGGACACCAAGAAAGAAATAAAAGAGCTGGAACAGAAAATGTAGCAGGAATTATTGGGTTAGGAAGTGCAATTGAAAAAGCGTATATAAATTTAGAAGAGAACAATAAATATATTAGTTCTTTAAGAGATTATTGCATAAATAAAATTGAAAATAATATAAGTGGTATAAGATTAAATGGACATAGAATAAGAAGACTCCCTGGAAATGTTAATATATCTTTTAGTGGGGTAAATGGTGATTCCCTTATTTTAAATTTAGATGAGAAAGGTATATGTGCATCTTTAGGAAGTGCTTGTAGTGCAGGTGCAATAAAAGTCTCACATGTTATATCAAGTATTAGTGATGATAAAGAATTTTTAAGAGCACCACTTAGAATAAGTATTGGAAAGTATAATACTAAAGAAGAAATAGATATTTTAATTAGAAATTTAATAGAAATTATAAATAATTTAAGGAAGATAAAATAATATGTTAGATAATAATAATAAAGTTTTGTTAGGTATGAGCGGTGGAGTAGATAGTAGTGTATCAGCCATACTTTTAAAAAATGCAGGATATGATGTTATAGGAGTTACAATGAAACTATGGCATGATGATAGATTTGATGAGTGTGATAGTGGGTGTTGTAGCGAAAGTACTGCTTATGATGCAAAGAGGGTATGTGATAAATTAGGAATACCACACTTTGTATTTGATTTTGAACAGGAATTTAAAAGTAAAGTAATTGATAATTTTATAGAACAATATAGAAATGCAAAGACTCCTAATCCATGTATTGAATGTAATAAATATTTAAAATTTGATACTATGTTAAAAAAAGCACATGAACTAGGTATATCATATATTGCTACTGGTCATTATGCAAAATGTCAATATAATAAAAAGTATAAACAATTTGTATTAAGTAAATCTAATTCTGAAAAGAAAGATCAAAGTTATGTTTTATATAATATCCCTAGGGAAATTTTACCTTTTGTAAAGTTTCCACTTGGTGATTTTAATGATAAATCTCAAATAAGAGAAATTGCCGCAAGTTATGGATTAAATGTTGCAAATAAGCCTGATAGCCAAGAAATTTGTTTTATACCAGATAATAATCATATTAGATTTTTAGATGAGAATATAAAGGAAGATTTATCTGGAAATATAGTAGATTCAAATGGTAAAATATATGCTAAACATAAAGGCTTTACTCATTATACTATAGGGCAAAGAAGGGGCCTTGGTATATCAAATGATAAACCACTCTATGTTACAGGGTTAAATAAATTTACACATGATGTAATAGTAGGTGAAAAAGAAAAATTATATAAAAAAGAAGTATTGGCTAATGAAACTAATTATTTGTTATTTGATAAGTTAGAAGATAAATTAAGAGTAAAAGCTAAAATTAGGTATAAATCAACTCCAGCATATGCTACTATTTATACTTGTAATGATAAAAATATGGTAAACGTTATATTTGATGAACCACAGAGGGCTGTAACTCCTGGTCAATCAATTGTTTTCTATACTGATGACGATATAGTAGTAGGTGGAGGAAAAATAATATAAAAGAGGTGTAAAATTGAAATTTTTAATAGTTGGAGATGTTGTAGGAAGTTCAGGAATAAGTAAATTAAGTGAAGAACTACCTAAAATTAGGAAAGAGGAAAATATAGATTATTGCATAGTAAATGGTGAAAATTCAGCAAATGGAAAAGGAATTAGATTAAAAGAATATAATAAAATTCTATCAATTGGCGCTGATGTAATTACGATGGGAAATCATGTATATTATAGGAAAGAGATGATAAACGAATATATAAAATTACCTAAATTATTAATACCAGAAAATATAACAAATTTAAAAGCAAATGGACATATAATAGAAAATATAAAAGGAAAAAGAATATGTACAATAAATTTGATAGGAAAAGCATGTATGGGAGATAAATTAGAACAGAATTCTTCTAATCCATTTAAGAAAATTGATGAAATATTAGAACAAATAAAAAAAGAGTCAGTTGATTATATTTTTCTAGACTTTCATGCTGAAGCTACTGCCGAAAAAATAGCAATGGGATATTTTTTAGAAGGAAAAGTAACTTGTGTATTTGGTACACATACTCATGTACAAACTAGTGATGAAAAAATTATTGGAAATGAAACTGCTTATATAACTGATGTAGGTATGACAGGACCATCTGATAGTGTAATAGGATTAAAAAAAGAAATTGCACTAAAACGTTTTGTAAATGAGGAGTATGCTAAATATGAATGTAGTACAAATAATAGTATCTTTAATGCAATTATAGTTGATACGGATGATACAACAAATAAGCCTATAAAAATAAAGAGAATTAATAAAGACTAAATTATATTAATATTTTATAAACTATTTTTAATCGTTTTCATATAATAATAATGTGAAATATATGTTAAAAATTATTAATTTTTTTAAAAGTTTATATATAGATGCAAAAAATATATATGTAAAAGATCCAGCAGCAAAAAATATTATTACTGTTATATTGTTATATCCAGGGTTTCATGCAATATTTTTTCATAGAATAGCTCATTTTTTATATACACATAAATTTTATTTCATTGCAAGACTTATATCTCAATATGCAAGATATAAAACTGGAATTGAAATACATCCAGGTGCGAATATAGGGCATAGGTTATTTATAGACCATGGAATGGGAATAGTAATAGGAGAGACCACTATCATTGGAGATGATTGTACAATTTATCATGGAGTGACTCTTGGTGGAACAGGAAAGGATAAATTTAAAAGGCATCCTACCTTAAAAAATAATGTCTTAGTTGGTTGTGGAAGTAAAATTCTTGGAAATATTGTAATAGAAGATAATGTTAAAATAGGAGCTAATAGCGTAGTTTTACAAAATGTAAAATCTAATTTAACTGTAGTTGGAATACCGGCTAAAGGTGTTAAAAAAAATTAGGGAATCATATAAAATATATATGACTTCCTAATTTTACTTTTTATTTTTTTGGTATTTGCTTTAAACAAGTATTACAAATATTTTTTCCTTTAAATTCTGATATATTTTCAGAGTTTCCACAAAATATACATGATGGCAAATATTTTTTTAATATAATAGAATCACCACTTGTATAAATTTCTAAAGAGTCTTTAACATTTATATTTAATGTCTTTCTAAGCTCAGATGGAAGTACTATTCTTCCTAATTCATCTACCTTTCTTACTATACCTGTTGATTTCATAATTTCCTCCTTTTATTAATGATGATAATTTTCATTATTCTGTATTTTAAAAGCTCTAAAAAGTTGTTCACATAAAAATAAGCGTATTAATTGATGTGTAAAAGTCATATGTGAAAATGATATAACGCTATTGCAATTTGAAAGGAATGATTTTGTAAGTCCTAGAGTTCCTCCAATTACAAAAGATATTGTAGAATTACCATTTAGTTTAATCTGTTCTATAGTATTTGAAAATTCTTCAGAAGTATATTCTTTTCCAGTTAAATCTAATGCAATAACATAATTCTTTCCGATTTTATTTAATTTAGTTAAGATCTTATTACATTCTTTTTCCTTAATATTTAATATATCACCATCTGAGAGTGTATTTGGAAGTTTTTCGTCATCAACTTCGATAGTTTGTATATTACAATATTTATTTAGTCGTTTAATATATTCAGAAATTAAATCTTTCATTGAATTTTCTTTAATTTTTCCCACACAAATTATATTAATATTTAACATAAATTATATTCCTCATTTGATAAATTTTTAGAAGCAATATTCAAATTAATATTTGAAAAGTCGTTTATACCATTTGTTTTTAAAACCTGAGTAAGCGTGTCCATAAGTACATTACTATTATTATTATTTTCACTAAGATGAGCAAAAATAAAATCTGATTTTCCATTTTCTATTAATTTTAATACTGTATTTGAAGCATCTATATTTGATAAATGACCAGTATTACTTTTTATTCTATATTTTAAATTATATGGATATTTTCCAAATTCTAGCATCGTTTTATCGTAATTTGATTCTAATACTATATGATCAGCATAATTTAAATATTCAAATACTTCATTTGAAACATATCCTAAATCTGTTGCATAAGATAACTTTACATTATTATTTTCTATGTAAAATCCACATGGGGACAGTGCATCATGAGAAATCTCAAAAGGGGTTATATCCATATCTACAATTTTAAAGGGTTGTCCGTAATTAATTTTTATTATATTTGAAGGAATATTTTTTTCCTTCAAATAATCTTCTAAGTATTTTGCCGTCTTATTACATGCATAAATTGGTATATTAGGATTTTTTCTACAAAGAAGTGCTAGTCCCTTTATATGGTCAACATGTTCATGAGTAATAAGGATAGCAGAAATATTAGATATATCCTTATTAATAGAATGTAGACCTTCATTTATGGCTTTATACGATACACCAACATCAATTAAGATATCTGTTTTATCAGTTTCTAAATGGAACATATTACCAGAGCTTGAACTGTATAAAGGATGAATATTAGCCATTTAAATCACCTTCAGAGTCATCCTTTTCATGTGTTATATTAGCGCCTAAAGAGTTAAATTTTTCTAATATATTTTCATAGCCTCTTAATATGTGATATATATGATATATTTCAGTTTTACCTTCTGCGACAAGTCCTGCAATTATCATAGCAGCACCTGCTCTTAAATCATGTGCAAATACAGGAGCAGCATATAATTTTTCAATACCTTTTACTATAGCAGTACTACCATGTGTAGCAATATCAGCTCCCATTTTTAGCAATTCATCAGTATATTGAAATCTAGAATTCCATATACTCTCAACTATAATTCCTGTTCCAGTACACATAGAAAGTAGTACACACATTTGAGGTTGCATGTCAGTTGGAAATCCTGGATATGGCATAGTTTTTATACTAAAAGCATTAGGTGCAGTATTCATTCTTACTCTTATACTAGATTCTGATACTTCATCAACTAAAACGCCCGCTTCTTTAAGTTTTGCAGTTATAGGCTCTAGATGTTTTGGTATACAGTTTTTAATTGTAACATCACCTTTAGTAACCGCTGCAGCTACCATAAATGTACCAGCTTCAATTTGATCTGGAATAATGGAATATATGCTATTTGGAACTAACTTTTCAACTCCAGTAATTTTTATAGTATCTGTGCCAGCACCTGTTATATTTGCACCCATAGAGTTTAAAAAGTTTGCTAAATCAACAATATGAGGCTCTTTAGCTGCATTATCAATAGTAGTAACACCATTAGCTAGCGTACTTGCAAGAATAGCATTCATAGTAGCACCAACACTAACTAAATCAAAGAATATGTTTGTTCCAATTAACTTGCTTTTTTTAGTTGCATATACATTTCCTCTTTTTACCTCTATAGTAGCTCCAAGTTTTTCAAGTGCTTTTATGTGCTGATCAATAGGTCTTGCACCAAGATTACAACCACCAGGAAGACTTATTTGGACATCATCAAATCTATTAATAAGAGCACCAAGTAAATAATAAGATGCTCTAAATTTACTAGTTAAGTCATAAGAGGCAATAGCAGAAGTTACATTTGTATTATCAATAATTAATTCATTTTTAGTTACATATGTAATTTTTGAACCAAGAGATTTAAGAATTTTTACATATTCACGTATATCACTTATATCAGGTACATTATCTAAATGACATACACCTTTTACTAATAATGTAGCAGGTAATATTGCTACAGCTGCATTTTTTGCTCCACTAATCTTTACCTCACCATTTAGCCTACATGGGCCATTTACAACAAATTTTTCCATATATTTCCTCCATGAATAATATACTAATTTTAATGTATTATATCGTTTTAAAGTATAACATAGTTTCTACAAAAAAACAACAATTACGATAAAAAAATTATCTTTTTATAGCTCCCTTACATACAAGGTTACAAAAGTTACTAATGCCACAAGTAATATTATTAAGAGTTTTTTCTATGCACACTAAATTAGAAAAATTATAAATATTTTTTCCCGTAATATAATGATTATTTGCAATAGGGAATTTTAAATTATTGCAACATAATATATCTTTTAGTAGTCTTCTTGGTAAAATATTATTCATTAAATCCCTCCTTATAATAATGTATATAGTATTTATTATATTATATGCTATACTAGCTTAAAAGAGAATATATTTTTTCTTTAATATATTAAAATTATTATTAATATGTAGACTAGTGATATATAAAAATGTAAATATATTATAAAAAAAGTACCTCAAATATTAGAAAAATAATCTAGTATTTGAGGTATAGATTTTTAAATAAATATTACTTAATCATCTTATTGTATAGTTTTGCACTTAGTACATTCAAATTAAGAATATCCACAGAAAGGCTCATCTCTTATAATTAGAGAAAGTCCAAGTGAAAAGACTGCTAATGCAATTTCATCAGCAAGCTCATCTCTATCTTTTCCAAGATACTTATGTGGAGTATAGCATTTACAGTTTCTACAGTATAATTGTTTCTTTTTAGTAAACATTAGAAAACCTCCTAAATTTTATTGGTTAAAAAATTTTTTGTAGTCATATTATACTATATTTTATATTAGGAGTCAACATAAAAATGAGCTATAATATTTTTTAAACTCTTTATAATATTTCATAGATATGTTATAATTTATAAAAGTAAAAAAGTATATAAATTATATTAATAATATTTTTATAAAGTATTAAAAAATTTCAAGTACTTTGTATAAATTGGAGGGATACTATGAATAAACAGGAAGTAGAGAATATATTAATATCTATGAGGAACTCTAAAAATGAAGAAGCAATAAATAAATTATTAGATAAACTTATAGTAATTGATGATAATTTACTTAAAAATGCAATTAAACAAGCAGGAGGTACAAAAGAATCTGTTAAAAAATTTTTTGAAGAAAAAATTACTAAGATGAGAAATGATAATACACAAGAACATATACCAATAAATGAATTATTTGCATATGGTATAAATGGTAATTGTGTGCATTTACATTTACCAGTTGATCTTCATTCAATGATTGAAAAACTAGGATTTTCAAGAACAAGAGATACAGTTAATTTATATTTATTAGATGCTATAGATAAAATAAAAGAAATGAAAGATAAAGGATATGATAAATTTCAAGGAAAAGATAATATTTATATGATTTCACCTATACTAGTAGGAAAAAGCCTAGATTTTCTAAAAGAATTGGATTTTGAAACAAAAACTTATAAAAAGCAAGAATTAAATAATCCAGAATTTTTAAGTAACAACAAAGATGCAAGGCTTGCCACAAGAATCTTTGGAACTGATAAAAACGTGGCAACAGCAAAAATAGACTTTGATATTATATCTAGAAATGATTGGCAAGAAAAAAAGAATGCAAAAGTAAAAGAGTTTAAGGATAAAGGAATTAAATTTATTGATAATTTAGAAAGATAAATATTTTATTATTGGTATTTAAAATATTATATTAACTATTAACAACAAAATTTCAAAATTAAAAAATAAATTATATAAATGCCTTGTAATTTTTTTATTAATATGTTAAAATATATCAGTAAATATAATTACTAATAATTAGGAAGGTGAATAGAATGAAAAAAGATATACAACCAAACTATGGTAAATCAACAATAAAATGTGTTTGTGGAAATGTTATAGAAACAGGATCTGTAAAACCAGAAATGAAAGTTGATACTTGTAGTAAATGTCATCCATTTTTTACTGGACAAAAGCAGTCTATATCTAGTCAAGGTAGAGCTGCTAAGTTCATTGAAAAATATGGAACTAAAAAAGCTTAAGAAAAGAATTTGATTGGGTGCTATATAGTACCCTTTTCCTATTTATTGGAGGATATAGTGTGAATAAAAAGAAAAGAGAAAAAATAGGAGGAATGGCATTATTTAATGGGTTATTACTTAGAAATAAATTTCGTGAAGCTGTAGCTCAAAGACAAGATACAGGTGAAATTACAGTTTCAATAGATAATATTTATAGTGATAATGATGAAGATAAATTTACTATTTATGATATACCTATTATTAGGGGAATAATAAGTATAATAAATACAATAAAGCTTTCTATACCTCATATTACTAATTCAGTAACTGAATTTATACAAAATAATAAAAAATATAAAGAAGTTGAAATTGGAAAGTTTGAATTAATCAGTGGCTTTACCATAACTGCTATTATATTACTTCTTTTATTTATAGGAATTCCTAATTTTACTTCAAGCATGTTAGCTATAAATATTAGGAATTTTTATCAAGCAAGTATAAAAATAATATTGTTTTTTATATATCTATGTATATTTAGTAATATAAGTGCTTTAAAAGAATTATTCAAATATCATGGAGCTGAACACAAAGTAGTAAATGCATATGAAAAATTAAATAAGAAGAAAATTTCATTAGAAGATGTAAAGAAAATGTCTAGATTTCACATACGTTGTAGTGGTAATTTAATAGTATATTTTTTCTTAATTATAATATTAATTACATTTATAATACCATCTAATAATTTATTATTTAAAACAATTATAGAAATTGTACTATTACCTTTTTCATTTGGACTTGCTTATGAAATTATTATGTTTATTGATATGTTACCAAATGGATTAAATATAATTGGATATCCTGCAATGTTAATACAATTTATAACAACTAGAGAACCTGAAGATGATAAATTAGAAATTGCATTAGCTGCTCTAAAGGGATGTATAAATAAGGATAATAGTTTAATTGCTAAAAAGTATATTGATAATTTTATAAATAAAAATCTAAATAATATTAAATACGATATTAAAGATATATTAAGAATAATATCATTTGTTAAGAATGTTAAAGTTGAAGAGTTATTTATTAATTTAGAAAATTTGTCCTTAGAATATAATGAACAACTAAAGTTAGATTATTTGCTAAAAAAAATGTATATTGAAAATATACCTTTACAATATATTACAAATATACAAGTTTTCTTTAACGAAAAATATTATGTGGATGAAAGAGTTCTTATTCCAAGACCGGACAGTGAAATTCTAGTTGAAACAGCAATTAGGTATATAGAAAAATATAATATTAAAAATATTTTAGACGTTTGTACAGGAAGTGGTTGCATAGGAATATCAATTGCTAAAAATTCAACAGTAGATGAGGTAACATTATCTGATATTTCAGATGGAGCGATAGATGTAGCTACTAAAAATATAAATATTAATAATATATCTAAAAAATGTACTGTATTAAAATCTGATTTGCTTGAAACGTTTATAAAAAATAATGTAAAGTTTAATATGATTGTATCAAATCCTCCATATATTCCTACAAAAGACATAGCTAAACTTGATAAAGAAGTTCAAAAAGAGCCTTTAATTGCATTAGATGGTGGAAATGATGGAATGGATATATATAGAAGAATTCTAAATGATGCATGGAAGGTATTAAATAATGATTCATATATAATATTTGAAATAGGATATGATGAACAAGATAAGATTGCTAATATTATTAAATCATATAATGATTATACTTTGCTTGAATCTATAAAGGATTTAGGTGGAAATGATAGGGTGGTAGTATGTCATTTTCTGAAGAAATAAAAAGTGAAATTTTAAAAAAATATACAAATACAAGTAATTTAGCAGATTGTTGCATAAAAGCAGAAAGGTTTGGAGAGTATTTAACAGAGGTAAAAAATAAATCAGAATTAGAGAGTAAGTTTAAAGATTATTTAAATATTTCAAAAATAAATGAATGCTGTATGAGATCAATTTTGGTTGGTGCATTTTTAAGTTCTGGATATATAACTTCTCCAAAACTAGATTATCATTTTGAAATTAATATAAAAAATAAAGCGTGTACAGAATATATATATAACTTATTATCTTTACTTGAATTTACGCCTAAAATTTTGAAAAGAAAAGAAAATAATTGTTATGCAATATATATAAAAGAATCTGATCAAATAGCTACATTTTTAGGATTAATTAGTGCAAATGTTTCATTACTTAAATTTGAGCAAATTAGAGTAGAAAAAGAGGTAAAGAATAATATAAATAGAGCTATAAATTGCGAGACAGCAAATCTTACTAAAACTATTAATAATAGTTTTAAAATAAAAAATGCTATTGAAATACTTAAAAAAAATGGAAAATATAATAATTTAAATGAAAAGTTAAAATATGCTATATTTTTAAAAGAAAAATATCCTGATAAGAGTCTATCATATATTGCAAGTACTACTATTAATACTGAAAATAAAATTACAAAATCAGGTTTAAAACACAGATTGGATAAAATAATTGAATTAGCTAATAGTATTGATAAAGAAGGTAGTAAGAATACTTAGATTCTTACTGCTTTTTTTATACAATCGGAAAGTTATACTTAGATAATTAATAATTTACTAGAAAATATAGAAAATTTATATAAAATATTATCTTTTACTTTTTAAAGAAAAAAGTAGCCTAAAAGTTTAAAACTTAAAGGCTACATATTTTTATAAATAATACTGCAATTTTTATTGTAGCTAAGTAAATCTTTGATTAAATTTTATTCCATTGGAATTCTACCTAAACAAGTGTTATCACAGCACCTATTTTGAAGAGATTTTATTGGATTTGGAGATATTTCATATCTATAATCAATTCCACATTTTTTTATTCTATCTTCTATAGTTACATGACTTGGAACGTTACATACGTCATTATTTACTATATCTTGATATTTAAAAAATAAAGCATCTTTAGGAAGATTATTAACACAAATATAATTTTCACATGTAGTTGTGTAATTAACAGTATTTGCAAGGATATCTCTTACATATTCTATATTTGGACCTAGTTTTAATAATTCTGGAAATTCTCCATTAGGTATTACTTCATTCCATTGTTTGTTTTCATATTGTTCTAGTAAATTTTTTGCTACATGTAGTTGAGCAACTTCGTATTCAAAGAATTGTTCCCATATTTTTTGTATGTATTTATCACTTTCATCACACATACAAGAATAGTATAAATAACATTCTGTATACTCGTGTAAAAGTAAATTTTCAAGCCAAGTTGTATTTGGATCTAATAGTGAACCATAATGAGTAACATGATCTTCTTCTACCATACCGATTTCTTGATATAATTTTCTTCCTTCATCTGACGTATAGAATCCGCCAACATTCATATAGTAATTCATTGTTTGTTGTTCTGCAGCAGTTATAATGTTTATATTTAATTTTGTAATAGCAGATGCATCTTTATTTGTAAAGTTTCTAATAGTGTCAAATGGATGTCTATGGTGTGCAATAGTAGGTCTTGCAGGCATAATTTCTGTATATCTTCCTACTAATTTTTCAGGAAGTATTCCATATTCCATATCAAGTAAATTAGAATATCTATATAAATGATCAAAATCTTCAAGTAGTGCAAAGTCAAGAGCAGCTTTTACATATACATCTGGTTCCATCTGTGCAAGTCGTGCTGTAAGATCTACTGCTAGTTGCTCATATGTTATAGTTTCTTCTAAAATATTTTGGTCTATTGGTTTTAAACTTTGTAATATTTTTTGCTGTTGTTGTTCAATTCTTCTTGAAAAAGCAAGTTCTCTCCTAATATCATTATTGTTACAACTTCTAGAAAATCTGTGCGAAAAAGATACAGCTTCAAATTCTGCACCATTTAGTAGTATAATACGTGTTTTTGTATAAGGGCTTACGTCATATTTACAAAAAGGTTTTCTATACAGTTCTTTCCAGTTCTCCAAACATTTAGTTAAGCTAAGAGGTTTTAATTCAAATGGATTCATAAATTTTATCACTCTCCTTATATTCAATATATATGTTTAAAAATATTTTTTATGTTATTTAATATACATTAAAAATTTTTTATATTATTAAAAAGATAAAAGTATAATTTTCTTACTTTATATAATTAATTAATATAAATAATATACATTAAATTATTAAGTAATTTAAAACAAATTATATAATATGAAATATTAAAAATTAAATGAAAGCTTAATAATATAAATAAAAAATAACGATATATGATTTTTTTATTAAATAAATGCAGAAAAATGTCGAATATATATTATACTTTTTGCATATTGATTTAGTAATGTAGCAATGCAATTGTAATTAATATTTCATATGCTAAATTGCTATTTTATTATTTAAATAAAAAAGGAGAGGATTGGATGAAGAAAAAGTTATTTTTATTTATTGTATTTGCATTAGTTAGTTGTGTAGTATTTAGTTCTAAGAACACAGTATATGCTGCTCAAGAAGTTGATACTACAAGTAACGGAAAAGTTACAGATATAACTACTTCAAATAAAATTGAAAAAACTGGAGATAATGTAGTTACAATAACATATACTAAAGCAGAACTTGAAGCACTTAAATGGAGTACTTCAAATAAAAATATAGGTAGAGATACAAACGGATGGTGGATAGGTTATAAAGTAACTGCACCATCATCAGTAACATCAGATAACATTGATAAAGCTGTATATAATACTAAAGTTACATTTAGTGGAAGTAATGTAACAAAAAAATTTAAAGATGTTTTAGATGGAAATTATTTTTGTAATTTTTGGGCTTTTATAGACAATAATGTAATAAATAAACTTGGTACAGATTTTACTCTTTCAACAACTACATTTGATTGGAACGGAGATAATACAAATGATTTAACAGTAATTATAAAAGTAACTAATGCAGAAGGCGTAAGATTAAAGGAAAACGCTGATGGCGATGGTAAAATGGTTAATGTTATAATAGATGATGTTGAATTTGATATAGAAAAAGGTAAAACATTAGCAAGTATGGAAGGATTATACAAAACAATGTTAGAATCTTTAAAAAAAGGAGAACCTGATGAAAAGTTTCTAGGTTTTTTCAGAAAATTTAATGGAGTGGAATTAAAAGAAACAGATCCAATTAATGAATATATGGTATTAGTTACAAAATTTGAAAAAGTTCAAAGCACTGTTAAGGAAGATAGTACTCCACAAACAGGATCTGAAAATAATAATATGTCTAAAATGATGAGTGTAATAGGTGTTTTAGCAATAATATCTGTAGTAGCCACAATAAGTATTCTATTAAAAAAAAGATATTTTACACAAAATAGATAGTTAATAAAATAAATAGTGGATAAATAATGCTTTACATATAATTAAATAGAAAAAATATTTTACAAAGCATATTGTAAAATGATATAAGAAAAATAAAGGATTATATAATACTATTTTAGTGACTTTAATTTGAGTATTACATTTATGTTTTTAAACAAATTATATTATACTGTTAATTTTTTATCGAGTAGGTATTATTCCTACTTGATTTTTTTGTAATATTTGTAATTAATTTAAATATATTATATCTCAATAAAAAAGTTTAATAAATAACTATTTAAATTAAATATAGTGATAAAAGTATTTATTATAAAATTTTTTATGAATAAAATGAAATTAAACGTAAAACCTTACGCTGTATATTGTATTTTAATAGTTATAAATTAATAGTTTAATAAAGTTCAATTTTAGTATAGGGAGAATTTATGCAAAAAGATATGAAAAAAATAATTAAAAATCAAATATTAGTATCAATATTATTAGTTTTTTTTATAATAATAACATTAATAGTGAATTCATTAGTTATAAATAAGAAGAGTAAGGATAATAAACAAGAAGAATCTGTGCAAGAAGAGATAGTTCAAATTAAAAAAGTAGTTGAAGAAAAAACTGAAGAAAAAGTCGAAGAAAAATCAGAAAAAATAAAAAAACTAGAAGAATTAAAGTCAATAAATTCTGAAGTTGTTGGAATACTTGAAATAGAAGGAACAAAAATTAACTATCCTGTAGTTCAAGCAAAAAATAATAATTACTATTTAACATATAATTATAAAAAAGAAAAATCAAAGGACGGAGCATTGTTTTTAGACAAAGATTATGATATTAATAAACCAAGTACTAATTTACTTATATATGGACATAACAATGTAGGAAGTAAGGAGATGTTTGTTGACTTAATAAAATATAAAAATAAAGATTTTTATAACTCTCATAAAATAATTAAATATACAACTTTAGAAGAAGAGGAAGAATATGAAATAATAAGTGTATTTTTATCAAGGGTATATTATCACTATGAGAAAAATGTTTTTAGATATTATTATTTTGTAGATGCAAAGAATGAAGAAGAATATAACAATTATATAAAAAATGCTAAAAATGCAAGTTTATATAAAATAGATACAACAGCAAGTTATGGGGAAAAACTCATGACACTTTCAACATGTGAATATTCACAAAAAAATGGAAGACTTGCAATAGTAGCAAAAAAGTTAAAAAAGGAAAATTAAATTGAAAGATATTATGGAAACTTGACATTTTTTTTTTTAGTGTATTATGTATGTGACCGATGTAGTAATTATTTTACGAATAAAATGTATTTTTTTACATTGACAATATTCTACAAATAATGTAAAATTATATTAATTCTGAATGATA
>CANQUF010000011.1 GCA_947626975.1 uncultured Clostridia bacterium | reverse complement strand
TTTATTAGTATAGTACTATTATGTTAACCTACACTTTTTTGAATTTTTTCGGTATGACTTTCCTATTATATAAAAAATTTAATGACATATACTTTTAGTATATGCCATTAAACGGGAGGTTAATAAAAATGACTATGCGCACTCAAACGGAGTTGAACCGATATATCTTAAAACAATAAGACATTCCGCCTAAGGGATAAGTGCAAATAAAATGGTATATCTCCCCTCTAATTCCATTTATTAAACATAATAAATAACTATAATAATTAAACTTAATTTTTATTAAAAAAATATATAACTTAAACTCTATGCAATATTATACATTAAAATTTATAAAAAGTCAATATTTTTTTACATTTTTACATTTTTTTATTTTTGTAACGGTTACTATTCAGACTAGAAGATTATAAAATTTATAAAAAATGATTATTAACCTTAATATTACTATATTTCTAAATTAAATATAATATTTTAAAATTGTATTACAAATTCAATATTATGTATAATACACATTAAATTTTAATTAATTTTGCATTTTCTGATCAAGGTAGTCTGAATAGTAACTTGTAACGCCACATATAATTAAATTATAAATTATATATCATATATTATTATTTTTTATCCAAATAATCTTCTATTATTTTAAAGTTCCAAGCAGATGAACCAGTATACCAAGTCCACCCTCCTCTTCCTATATGTTCAGGATTAGAATATATATCAGCAGCTACTACATATGGTTCTACCATATATCTATCTGCTTTTTCTTTTGTATCACTATGATATATTGGATTGATATATTTAAGTATTTCTATTGCTTCATCTTTTTTACCTAATTCAAAATATGCTTTTGCAAGCCAAGTAGCAGCATGCGTATACTGTCCCCCATTTTCTCTTATCCCAGGAATATATGCTTTTATATACCCAGGATTATTCTTAGGTTTATCAAAAGGTGGATATAATAATTTTACAATCATATTTTCTTTATCTACTAAATATTTATTAGCAGTTTGAATACATGTATTTAATTCATATTTAACGTCTAGATCATTTATCATTGAAATTACTGCCCATGCTTGTGAAATTAAATCAATTTTACATTCATTATTTGAATATGCTCCTAAAATTTCTCCATTTTCAAAAAAGGCCCTTACAAAATGATCAGTATCCCAACAATTAGATATTATACTATATTTTAAAATATGTCTTTCCCTTTGACAAATTTTAACCATATCAAAATCTTTCATATAATTTGCAATATCTTTAAATCTATCAAGAATATTCATCATGAAAAATGTAAGCCATACTGACTGTCCACGTATATTACTAAATCCATCATTCCAGTCACCGTCTCCAATATCAAGAAGTCCGTTTTTAGGGCTTTTTCTTGACAAACTATATAATATAGCTTTTTTAGCATGTTCATATATGCTGTCATCTTTTGGTATAGAATGAAATACATCATATAATTCACGTTTATTTCCCATATGTTTATCTTCTAAATAATTAGTCCTTATATCTAAAATTGAATAATCAGAAGTTTTTGATATATACTCAGATAAAACATAAGCAAGCCAAAGATAATCATCTGAAAAATATGTCCTAATTCCAGCTCCATTATGTTCATGCCACCAATGCAGTACATCTCCCTTTTCAAATTGCTTACTAGCATTTAGAATTATTTGCTTTCGTGTAAATTCAGGTTTTGATGAAATTAAAGCTAACGAATCTTGTAATTGATCTCTAAAACCAATAGCACCACCTGATTGATAAAATCCTGATTTGGCGTATAGTCTACATACAATTGTTTGATAAAGTAACCAACCACTATACATTATATTAATATACTCGTCATCTATATTTGAATTTCTTACTACTAATTCTCTCCAATATTTTTTAGTTTTATTAAATTCTTTAGTTATAGCATTACTTTTAGAATATTTATCATATATATAATTTATATATTCTTCACCTTTATCAGTTCCACCAACTATTATACTAAATGAAATTTTACTATACGCTGGTATTTTAATCTTAATTTTAGTAGTTGCATTTTCAGCATCAAAAGAATATGAAACATTATCATCATCATTGCCAATTACCATTACAAACACTGTACAATTCGAAAATTCTAGACTATAAGGATTTTGAAGTTCCAAAATATTATTTTTAATTCTAGAAATTATATATTCTTTATTAGTCTCTTGAGCAACCCCAAGTGCTACTTCCATTTTATATGTTATTTCCAATTCTTTTTCTTCACCATATATATTCTCTAAATTTATCTGTTGAATTTTAATAGTATCATCCTTTGGAATAAATATGTTCATTGATTTTTTTATATACTCATTTTCTTCAACAACTACACTATATCCAAATCCATAAATTAAGTTATAATCTTTTTCAAATATTCCTGTAAATATTTCACCTGGTGTAAAATTTATCCAATCATTACACCAATCTGTAATTTTATATTCTCTACTATTTTTAAAATATGTATATACGGTACCATAACTAGATATTATGGTACCAAAATTTTCATTAGCCATTACATTACACCAAGGTAATGGAGTTTTAGTATTTAAAATATGATATTCATCCTTACTCTTTGTAAATCCACCATAGGAATTAAAAGCAATATAATTGGATGTATTTCCTATTTTCATTTGAGTCTATTCCTCCTTATTTTTGTTATTTTCTATAACTTTCTTTGATAATTCATCTGAAAAATTAACATCATCTTGTGAAGAATCAGTTAAAAACTCATCAGCACTTCTAATAAACTTTCTTGCAAGAAAAGATAATAAATCAATTTCAGTATTGTTTAATATATTAACATTTATTAAATAAATATTTCCTCTTGTATTATCTATAAATACTGTTTTATCAAGTCTAGTTTTAAGATACATATATACAGGTCCATTTTGTCTTTGAGGTTCATCTATTAATATAACAATATCAATATCAATCTTTCTATTTTTAATATAATCCATGAAATTTATTAATTCATTTATTATACCTGCATCTTCAATTTTTTCTACATACACAAGAATAATAGGTAAATCTCCTGATATTGAATATTTCCAAAGTAAAGATTGTGGTAAAGATTTTCCCCAATATTTATCTGCATTTAAATTATCTTTGTGTTTTTTAAATAATACATCTCTTACTATATTATTATATATTTGAGCTTTACCGTGCTCTAATTTAAGATATCTTGCAACAACACTATTAAGTTCACTTGTAAGCTTAAACTGATTTTTAATTCCTTCAATGTCTAAATTAACTACAGAATTAGAAATTTTATACTTTGTATCAGTAGCGCCAATAATATAATAAAATTCTTGCCTTTCATAAGGATCTAGTATTATTGTAGCTCTATATGATAGTATAGGCCAAAGAGGATATTTAACAATATCTATATCATATGCTTGTAAAGGATTTTTAACTAATTTCTGTTTTTCTGTTTCTACATCTTTTGCAAGATCAATTCCAACTAATCTTGAGTATACATATAAATCGGTGTCATCCTCATTTTTCTTCCTTTTACTTGCAACCAAAATATCTAATTGGTCATCATAATATGTCTCAATTTGAAGATTACTAAATGAAGGATGTACAACATTAGTCATATAATCGGTCATTGCAGGTTCAAAATATGTATTTATTAATATTTCTCTTCTTATATTACTATTATTATACATACTTACTTTCTTTATTTCAGCGTTATATTCAGGAGCTAAAAATGTGGTTGTTGTAATCTCTAAATTTTCATCCTCTATATAGTTTTCCACTCTATTTGTTCCACTAGTCCATATACATTTATATGAATTTTTATTATTTACACTAGTTATATCGCCATCAGTAGCACTAAATTTATGTCCACTGACTTTATCTGTAAGATATATAAAATTACCTGTTGATTGCATATCTGAGAATCTTTGTTTATTTAATATTTTTCCTTTATAATTCATATAGCTTGCACCAGTATTAGTAATTATTTCAGATATATTTCCTCCTTTTAAAAGTGCAATATTTAACTCTTGCTTAAAATCTTTATTCTCATCAACAAACTTTTTCTCTGTATAGATACAGTTTACATGAGAAGTATATTTTTCAACATTTTTTTGTTTGAATAAATTATTTTTATCTCTTAAAGTCTTTTTAATTTTAGCTTTCATTCTTTCTCTTTCTTTTAGCAATATGTCGCAAGCTTTAATATCAGGATTAGAATGAAATCTTTCTTTTATAATTCCATTATTTATATAATTATTTATAGAAGCTAGTATCATACCTTGATGATGTGCCATATAAGTCTTTATTACTTCATATTCAGCACCTTCATCTAAATGATTTTTTGTATAGTCAATAGAATCATAAAAGCCATATGAAGAATATAATCCTAATCTTTTCAATCTTTTTATATTTTTACATACTTTTTGAGGTATAAATGGCAACATTATAATTGAAGCATATGGAGCGATAACTAAATAATTATTTAATCCACGTTTAAGTCCAAGCCAAGGTATTCCAAACGCTTTATACTGATAATTTAATAAATCATCCTTAACAGCATATGCAGCTTCAGATATTCCCCATGGTACATTATTTTGTTTAGCATATTTAATTTGACTATATTGAGTAAAAAACAAAGATTGATCAATCAAAGTATGCGGATATGATTTATTAAATATATATGGCATAAAGTATTCAAATGCTGTTCCTGACCAAGATAATAGTCCTTTGTATCCATCTACTTTAACTAAATTTCTTGCTAGTGCAAACCAATGCTTAGATGTTATTTGCCTTGATGCAATAGCTATTAAACTTGTAGTTCTATTCTCTGACATTAACATATCATAATAACTATCAACAAGTTTACCGTTTTCCTGGGCATATCCAATAGAAAATAAATTTCTACTAGTATCGTATAACACAGTAAAATCAGTATTATCTATTAATTGGACAATATAATCACTTAAATATTTTAAGTCGCTTTCATGTATGTTAGTAAATTTTGAATTAATATTTACATTATTAGAAATTTCATTTAAAAACTCTTTTGCAACATAAAGAGATGCAACAAAATTACCACTATCTACAGTTGATATAAATCTAGGTCTTAATGGTTCTAATGTTTTTATATTATACCAATTATATAGATGTCCATTCCATTTTTCTAATTTTTCAATTGTATTAAAAATATTTTTTAATCTTTTTATAGTATCTTCTAATGAGATAAATTTCAAATCATATGCACATATAATAGAAAGTATTGCAAATCCAATATTAGTTGATGAAGTTCTATTTACAATTTTGTATCTTCTTGTCTCTTGAAAATTATCTGTTGGCAAATAATTATTTGTTTCATTCATCATATTATCAAAGAAATTCCAAGTTCTATTGGCAATTTCTAAAATTTCATCTTTATCATCTTGATTTATCTTTCTTTTTAACTTAATTGTAAATAAATGGTCTTTTCCTAACAAATATGCAAGAAATGGGGCAATCATCATAGACATACCAATAAAGTCTTTAAATATTATATATACATCTAATTTTGTTATTTTACTTATAGGAACTATTATAATGAAAATGCCTACCAAAATATTTATAATCATACTTTTAATATAATACATTAAATTAGATTTTGACCTTTTCTCAAGTATCTCTCCTGTAGTCCATTGTAAAAGTTTTTTATGTGATATAAGCATCCTATATAATGACAGAGAAAAAGCATTTATGCAAATATATGCTTTATATGGAATAAGTACAAAATTATAACACATATTTAATAAATCTGCCTGTATTCCATGAATAATTGGTATATATTGCACCTCTTTAGTATGATTCTCTAGTCCAAACAATAACACATCTATAATTGATAAAAATACGCCAAAATTAACTGTAAAGAAAACTATAAGTGCAGTTATTGCAAAAGTTTCTGGTGTATAAAAAAGTGATAATATTAATGCTAAAAGTAAAAAAACATCAAGTGATGGTCGTCTTAAATTATCAAATATTTTCCATTTAGACAGTAAATTAATTTTAGATTTTGGGCTTATTAACCAACGTAATATTTGCATATCTCCTCTATACCATCTATGGTTTCTTTTCATATATGCAATATAATTGCTTGGAAAATCATCTTGTAATTCTATATCTGAAGCAAGACCTGCTCTAATATATGAACTTTCAAGCAAATCATGTGATAATACTAAATTCTCAGGAATTTCTTTACTTAGTAAATCATCAAATAACTCTATATTGTATATACCCTTACCACAGAAAATAGCCTCACCAAAAACATCTTGATAAACATCGGATATTGCAGTAGTATAAATATCTAAGCCACCAAATCCACCAAAAATTTTAGAAAATATTGATTTATTTGCAGACTCAATATCAAGTCCTACAGATGGTTGAATTATACCATAGCCTTTTTTTACAATTTTTCCATTTTTTGAAAGTATAGGTCTATTTATAGGATGTGCTATTATACCCACTAAATCCTTTGCCGTATTTAAAGATAGTTTACTATCTTCATCTAAAGTAATCGCATATTTAGCGTTTATAATATCATCATATATAATATTAAACTTTTTACTAATCTGCTCTTGTGAAAGTCTTCCTAAAATAAGTTTATTAAATTCAGATAAAGCACCTCTTTTTCTTTCATATCCCATGTAGCATTTTTCACCTTTTGAGTAAACTCTTTTACGATATATAAAATTAAACAGAATATGTTTATCTACATATTTTTTATTTAGTTCATCTAACCTTTTCTTAGCATAATTTAATATATCTTTATCAAGTTCAATATCTGGTGTATCGCTTGAAATACAATCACCAAGTAACATATAATATATATTATCACTGCGATTAGCAAGATAAGTTACTTCCATTTTTTTAATCATTTCTTCTAATTTATTTACTGAAGAAATAATAGTTGGCATAACTATATATGTAGGATATTTTTCATCAATAGATTTAGAAAAATCAAATCTTGGCAATATTTTTGGATGTACTATTTTTCTTAGTATATAATTAATAAACTTTTGTACTATCTCTATTGAAAATATAAATGAAAGAATAAACTCTATAGTTTTTATATATATATTATCAAATACCAAAAGTTTAAATGTAGTAACATAGGCGATTAAAATTGATAATATAAAAATTGAAGATATATATATAAATGGTTTTATTGGAGTAATTATTTTGTTATATATTACATTATTAATATACGACTTTCCTAAAGCTTTTTTTAGTAACCATTTTTCATCATCTATTAAAAAAAATCCAACATGTTTTTTATACTTTTTAGAACATTCTACTGCCTTTTTAGCAACATATATTTCAGACAAATTATATTTTTTTGCAAGTTTTATAATATATTCACGATATCTTGTCTTTGTTTTATAATCACATTTCACAAATTCCCCTGTATAGTCATCTGCTAAAGTTAAATCAATTTTATTTACTTTTTCAAAAATCTCTCTAAAATTTATTCCTTGCAATTGCTTAAAAGCAAGTATAGCTCTTCCCATATAATCTGTTGATTTTGCAATTTCAAGATGCTCTTTTACAATTGCTTCATCAATAGTAAAGCCTATTTTCTCTGCTTCATCTGTAAGGATTGAAAAATATTTTTCACCTTTTTTTCCAAGTTCTTTCAATCTATATGACATATATTCAACAAAAGCAGTATTAGTACTTTTAATTTTTGTTGTATCTAAAATATAATCTCTAAAATTAATATTTAATTTAAAATTATTTGTTAAACTTTTTTTCAAATTTTCATCAGTACACTCTGATATAAGTATCTGTTCGACTTCCAATTTTTTTAGTTGAGAGTTATCAATAGTCTCACAGATTCTTGCAATAAATTTAAGTAATGCTAATTTTAACATCAACATAAATAAATTTAACTCTTCGGATGTTAAATATGATAATTTTTGATGTTCTCTTAAACAATTTAGAATTAAATTTTGGTCAACATATCCTGTATTTTTTTCTATTAATTCGTATGCTAAGAAAAAAATTGTTATATATTTTTCACCATCATTTGTCTTTATAATAGGGAGTTTCTTTCCTTTTAATCTCTTTTTATCTTCTTTTATATCTTCATACTGTTCTTCTATAATATACATATTATCTAAAATCCATTGCCCTGCAGCATGAGTTTGTATTTTTAGATCCGCTGTTGTTTCTAGTAGTCGATTAGTCTGTTCTATTATTTTATAATTTTCATCAGCTTCTTTAAAAATACTATTTAGTGTATATTTCATTTTAAATTCAACCCCTTTAACAAATTATATTATTACAATTAAATTATATAATATAGAAAAAAAAATTGCAATAAATATAATTAACTTTCCATGGAAATTTATTCATATTACAAAAATAGTATTAAAAATACAAAATATGTAGTAAATTTCC
The DNA here is from genome assembly GCA_947626975.1 of uncultured Clostridia bacterium. Taxonomy (GTDB): domain Bacteria; phylum Bacillota; class Clostridia; order TANB77; family CAG-465; genus CAG-465. The sequence goes on along the minus strand of CANQUF010000011.1, from coordinate 26,431 downwards.
TAAAAGGATAAAAATGAGTGAAAAAAGCTTCACTCATTCCTTTATAAATAATTTTTTAGAGTCATTTTTATTTTATATTTTAAATATCTTTTTATTTTAGAATATATTAATTAACTTAGCTTTAGTATTAATACCGAAGCATTTGAATTTGTTTGAGTACCTCCAGCTAATGATTGTAATGTAACTGCAGCTGCACTTGAGTGGTTTCGTATAGTTAATTCATCATTAGGAGCAGCAGTTATAATAACCATTCCATTATTTCCTTGAGTACCCGCACCAGTACCATATATGCTACCAGAAACAGGTGTTCCATTTTGAAATAAAGTAAATTGATTAGATTCAAGTCCAGTAACATAAAACCACACTGCGTAATCTCCAGCATTAGTAAGTTGTATTGTAGTTGTTCCAGGAATATGAGTAATACCTCCAACAATAATACCATTAGTACTAAATGGTATATCTCCTTCAACAGCTATAGATTGTGATGTCAAATTGTAGATATATGCATATTCAGATAGGGTACTAGGTCCAGTTGCACCTTGTGGTCCAGTAATACCAGTAGGTCCAATAGGACCTGTAATGCCAGTTGCTCCAGTTGCACCTGTAGGTCCAGTAGGACCAGTAATACCAGTTACTCCAGTTGCACCTGTGGGTCCAGTAGGACCAGTACTACCAGTTGCTCCAGTTGCGCCTGTGGGTCCGGTAATACCAGTTACTCCATTAGGGATACAACAAGGAATTTCAGGCAAACAACATTTACAACTATTACAATCATAATTATTATTACACATTTTTCCCCCTTTTACTATTTATTACAAAATTATATACTATCTATATTAATTGTATATTATTTATTGTAATATATAATATTATATGAAAAAAAATGATTATTGTAATTTATATTTTGATAAATATAGAATATTTTCAAACTACACAAATACTTAAAAATATTAAAAAAAAGAACCACTAAATAAAATTATATAATATTTAGTAGTTCTTTTTTTTATAATTAATTTTTTTTGCTTTCTCTATATCTTTTTGTAGGATCTAATATTTTCTTTCTTAGTCTAATATTTAAAGGAGTTACCTCAACTAGTTCGTCATCATTTAAGAATTCAATTGATTGCTCTAAAGACATATTAACAGGTGGAACAAGCTTTAGTGCATCGTCACTACCAGAAGCTCTTGTATTAGTCAAATGTTTTTCTTTACATACATTAATAGTTAAGTCTTCACTTCTAGAATTTTCTCCAACAATCATTCCTTCATAAACTTCAGTACCAGGTCCAATAAATAGTGTAGCTCTTTCTTGTGCATTAAATAATCCATATCCTGTTGCTTTACCAGTTTCAAATGCAATAACTGCACCTCTTTGTCTTGAAGATATCTCACCCTTATCTTTCTCATATCCTGCAAAAATATGATTCATTATACCATTACCTTTAGTATCAGTCATAAACTCATTTCTAAATCCAATAAGTCCACGTGATGGTATTTTAAATTCAAGTCTTGTATAACCTGCATTTGAGTGTGAAGGTGACATATTAGTCATTTCACCTTTTCTATATCCCATTTTTTGCATAACAGTTCCAACGCAATCTTCTGGTACGTCAATTGTCACTTGTTCCATTGGTTCACATTTTACTCCATCAATTACTTTGTATATAACTTTTGGTCTAGACACAAGTAACTCATAGCCCTCTCTTCTCATATTTTCAATTAATATAGATAAATGTAATTCACCTCTACCTGATACATTAAAGCTATCTGCACTATCTGTTTCTTCAACTCTTAGTGAAACATTTGTTTCTAGTTCTTTAAAAAGTCTATCTCTTAAATGTCTTGATGTTATAAATTTACCTTCTTTTCCGGCAAAAGGTCCATTATTTACACTAAATGTCATAGATACAGTAGGTTCATCAATATCAACAAATGGAACGGCTTCTGGTTTTTGTATATCAGCAATTGTTTCACCAATATTGATTCCTTCAACTCCATTTACTGCAACTATATCACCGCAATTTGCAACTTCAGTTTCTACTCTTTTTAGTCCTTTGTATGTATATAACTTTCCAATTTTTATATTTTTAATACTACCATCTTTTTTGCATAATGCAACTTCTTGTCCATTTTTTATTGAACCTCTTGTAATTCTTCCAATTCCAACTCTACCTGTATATTCATCAGAGTCAATATTAGCTACTAATAATTGTAATGGCTCATCATTACTTCCACTAGGTTCTGGAATTGTATTAACAATTGTTTCAAATAAAGGTTCCATGTCTTTATCTTCATCTTCAATATTTAATTTAGCATATCCATTTTTCGCAGAAGCATATACAACTTTAAAATCTAATTGCTCATCTGTAGCATTTAAATCCATAAATAACTCTAATACCTCATCTACTACTTCTTCTGGTCTTGCTCCTGGTCTATCTATTTTATTTAATACAACAATTGGTACAAGATTTAGTGCTAATGCTTTACTAAGTACAAATCTTGTTTGTGGCATAGGGCCATCAAATGCGTCTACAACTAATAATACACCATCTACCATTTTAAGTACACGTTCAACTTCTCCACCAAAATCAGCATGTCCTGGTGTATCAACAATATTTATTTTTATATCTTTATATTGTATAGCAGTATTTTTAGATAATATTGTTATTCCTCTTTCTCTTTCTATATCATTAGAATCCATTACACGTTCAGCTACTTGTTCATTTTCTCTAAAAGTTCCACTTTGTCTTAAAAGTGAATCAACTAGAGTAGTTTTTCCATGATCAACATGGGCAATTATTGCGACATTTCTTAAGTTTTTCATTTATATCTTCCTTTCAACTTTTATATTTACTCAAAAATATATAACCTAAAAATTTAGGTTACACTTAATACATATATTTATTTTACAACATATATATTTTTTTGTCAATATTTTATGTAAAATTACAGCAAAAAAGAGTAAAAGTAGCTATAACTTAATGTAAAATAAAAGGAATGTTATTTTACATAAATATTTTATGTTAATATAATATTTATATATATCATTTCTATCTTTATTATACTTATTACATAGCACACAGTATATTATCTTATACTCAAATATAAATGCCTAGAGTATTTAATTATACACTAGGACATTTTAAATAATTATTTCTTAGTATTTAAATTATATATTGTATCAAGTAATTGTTTAGAACTATTTTTTAAGTATGTTTTATCTTTAATTTTATTCTTATCTATGTATATAGGATCACCAAAATTAATTTCTACTTTAGAAAATAATCTTGGATTTTTAGTAACATATACAGGGACAATAGGTACAGAAGCTTGTGCTGCTATAAATACAGGACCTATTTTTTCTACTCCTCTTTGTTCATTTCTTTTTACTTTTTCTCCCTCAATATATATTAACAGTTTACTTTTATTTGAATTTTTAAATATTTTTATTGCATGAAATATACTTCTTGTATCATTTTCTCCTCTTCTTATAGGGAAAACATTAAAGGCATTTAATACTTTAGCATTAAGCTTCTTTTTAAAAAGTTCCGCCTTTGCCATAATATGTAAATTATTTACTTTGCAAAATATAAATATTGCATCAAATTTACTTGAATGATTTGGACATATTAAACAATTACCAAGTCCATCTAATTTTTCAATATTATTATACTTTACTCTATAAAGAAAATTACATATAAATACATTAAAAAGCCATTTTATTACTTTTTTCATATTAAACCTTCCATTTAGACATTAATGTCCTTAACTTTTTGTTTCAATAATGATATTATTATATTTACAGACTTATCTACATCATTATTAGAGGTATCTACTTTTATAGCATCTTCTGCTACAATTAATGGTGACTCCTTTCTTGTAGTGTCTTGTTCATCTCTTTTTATCATATTCTCTTTTACATTTTCAATAGTTATATTAGATGTTTTATTTAACTTAGCTAAATCATCATGTCTTCTTTTTGCTCTAACGTCTAAAGAAGCAGTAAGATATATTTTTAAATCAGCATTAGGAAATACTACAGTTGTAGTATCTCTTCCTTCAATTACTACACTTCTATTTAAAGCAATATTTCTTTGTTTATCAACTAAAATATCTCTAACTATTTTAGATTTTGATATTAAAGAGGCAGCCATAGATACATTCTCATCTCTTATACTATTAGTTACATCTTTATTATTTAATATTATAATATTATTTCCATTTTCTATCTTAATATCCAAATCTATATTATTAATATATTTTTGTATATTTTCATCTGTAATTTGTATATCATTAATTAAAAAATATAGCGCAACCGCACGATACATAGCACCAGTATCTATGTATATTATATTTAACCTTTTAGCTAATTCTTTAGAAATTGATGTTTTTCCAACTCCTGCTCCACCATCTATTGCTATAATATAATTATTCTTATTCATAATATTACCTCCATTATAAAAATAAATATTAAAAAATATCAGCTTTTTTGCAGATTTCCTTTATTTTTACATAAATTTATGATATCATATATACATGTAATTGTAAAGTATTTATTTTACAGTTTCAATAAATAAAGGTGGTTTAATTGTCAAAAGATATAAATATTTTCGATAATAAAATTATTATACTATATATTCTTAATACTTCATCCATACCTTTAACAATAGATCAAATAGTTAAATTTTGTGATGAATTTGATGATATTACATACTTTGATGTATGCATTTATATTGATATGCTAAAAACTAGTGGTTATATAAAAGAAACTTTTAAAGATAATACTGTATTATATAGTATTACTGATGAAGGTGCTTCTACACTACAAGAGTTAATTGAATTAATTCCTGGTGTAAATATATTTAATTTAAAAAAAGTGGTAAATAAAAATATAATGGAAATTAAAACTGAATACTCAATTGATACAAATATTATTCCAATTAAATTTGATGAATATAAAGTATCGTGCTATATAAAAGATGGAATTGACGAGTTAGTTAATATTACTATATATGCAGGTAATAAAGAACAGGCAAAAAATATTTCCAAAAATTGGAGTGAAAATGCTGAAAAAATATATTCAAAATTACTTGAAATGATGACAAAAGATTAGGAATAATATAAATTATTATATTTGATTTTTAATACTTTTTATTTTATAATTTAAATAAAGTAATATAGGAGTGATGATTATTATGTTAGATATTAAATATATAAGGGAAAATCCTGATAAAGTAAAAGAAGCTGCTAAGAACAAGCTAATAGAAATTGATATTGATAGATTATTATTTTTAGATAAAACTATTATTGCTACTTCTAAAGATTTAGATTCATTAAAGGAAAGAAGAAATAAATTATCTTCATTAATACCTTCATCTAGTTCAGATGAAAAAGCTAAAATTGTTAGTGAAGTAAAATCTATTAAAGAAGAAATTTTAAAATTTGAAAAAGAGCTAGAACCATTAAAAGCAGAATATACTGAACTTATGTATAAAGTACCTGGTGTACCTTTTGATGAGGTACCAATTGGAAAATCTGATGAAGAAAATGTTGAAATAAAAAAAGTAGGTGATATTCCAACATTTGACTTCAAATTAAAAGATCATGTTGAACTTGCTGAAAGTTTAGATTTAATTGATATTCCAAGAGGTGTTAAAATTGCAGGTAGTAGATCATATTATCTAAAAAATGAAGCTGTTTTACTTGAAATGGCTTTATGTAGATATGTTGTAGATAAACTTGTAAAAAAAGGTTTTACTCCAATGACTGTTCCTACTTTAGTTAAAGAGGCTCCAATGTATGGTACTAGTTATTTCCCATCAGGACGTGAGCAAGCTTATGCAATTACAGAAGATAACTTATATTTAGTTGGTACATCTGAAGTAGCTTTAGTTTCATACCATAGCAATGAAACTTTTGAAAATATTGAAACTTTACCTAAAATGTATTGTGGATATTCTAGCTGTTTTAGACGTGAAGCTGGTACATATGGTAAAGACACAAGAGGACTTTATAGAGTTCATCAATTTACAAAAATAGAACAAGTTATTATATGTGAAGCAGACTATGATACTCAATACAAACTACATGACTTTTTATTAAATAATGCAGAAGAAATATTACAAGAATTAAATATTCCATATAGAGTAGTAAAAGTATGTACTGGTGATATGGGAGTTGGTCAAGTAAGAAAGCATGATATTGAAGCATGGATGCCTAGTCGTGGAAAATATAGTGAAACACATTCTTGTTCTTCATTTAATGATTTCCAAGCAAGAAGAAGTAATATAAAATACAAAGACAAAGATGGAAATACAAAATATTGTTATACATTAAATAATACTGCTATTGCCTCTCCAAGAATACTTATCCCTCTCCTTGAGTTAAATCAAAATGCTGATGGATCTGTAAATATTCCAAAAGTACTTATACCATATATGGGTGGTATGACTAAAATAGAAAAGAAAAAATAGTATACAATTTTACTACACTTTAATAATTTAATTTAAAGTGTAGTTTTTCTATTTATCTTTCCTTCTCTACTTTATTTTATAACTTTTTTATGTTATTATATTATATATATTTGTGAGGTAAAATTATGTTAAAAAATATGAAATTTGAAACTTCCGTTTTTTCTAAAAATAAAATAATAAATACAGATTTAAAACAAATTGTATTAGTTGGTAAATCAAATGTAGGTAAGTCTTCTTTTATAAATACATTATCAAATAATAAACATCTTGCAAAAGTTGGAAACTCACCTGGTAAAACTAAATGCCTTAATTTTTACAACGTAAATAATGACTTTTATATAGTGGATTTACCTGGATATGGATATTCAAATATGTCAAAAATAGAAAAGGAAAATACTTCTGATTTGATTAATTATTATATTGAAACAAATAAAAATATTTCTCATATATTTTTATTAGTAGATATACGACACAATCCAACTAAAGATGATAGATTAATGTATGATTGGTTAGCTCAAAAAGGCATTCCATTTACTATTATTGCAACAAAGGCTGATAAAGTAGCTAAAACAAAAATTCCTGAATATTTAAACAATATAACTAAAGTTCTCTTTGCAAAAGAAAATATAATTGCATATTCAAGTATACTTAAAATTGGAACTGCTGAAATAGAAAATATAATTTTAAATAATACAAAATAGATGCTTACTTTAGCGTCTATTTTTATTTTAATTTTATGAATATAATTTACATTTTTCTAGTATAAATATATTATATATATTTTGTGAAAGGAAAGTGTTGCAAATGCTATTTAAAGGTTCAGGTGTAGCTCTTGTTACACCATTTGATAAAAATAATTATATAGACTTTGAAAAATTAGAATATTTAATAGACTATCATATTAAAAATAAAACTGATGCATTAGTTATATGTGGTACATCTGGTGAATCTTCTACTCTTTCAAATGATGAAAAGAAGAAACTTATTGAATTTTGTGTAAAGAAAGCATGTGGTAAAATTCCAGTAATAGCTGGTACAGGTTCAAATAATACTAATATTGCAGTTGAAATGTCAAAATATGCAAATAAGGTTGGTGCAGATGGATTACTTATAGTTACACCTTATTATAACAAATGTACACAAGAGGGCTTATATTTACATTATAAAGAAATTGCAAGGTCTGTAGATATACCTATTATATTATATAATGTACCAACTAGGACGTCAGTTAATATAGAAACTGATACAGTAATTAAATTATCCAAAATTAAAAATATTTGCGCTATTAAGGAAGCTAGCTCTAATATTTCTCAAATTTCAGAAATAGCTTCTAAGGTTGATAAAGATTTCTATATTTATTCTGGAAATGATGATCAAATATTACCTATTTTATCTCTTGGTGGTGCTGGTGTTATATCAGTACTGGCTAATGTATTTCCTAAAGAGGTACATGATATATGTAAAAATTACTTTAAAGGAGATATAAATAAAGCTAGGGATCTACAATTTAAATATTTTGATCTAATAAAAAAATTATTTATTGAAGTAAACCCTATTCCAATAAAAGAATTAATGAATTATATTGATATTAATGTTGGAGGTGTAAGATTACCTTTAAGTAGCATGAATAAATCTAATAGAGATTTACTTATTAAATCATATGAAGACATACTTAATTAATATATAAAATAGCTTAAGTTATATGTAATTTCTTAAGCTATTTTTACATTATAATATGTTACCTAATTTTATTTGCTGTTTTGAAACAATATAATTAATAGTTCTATTTAATTCATTTGCATTTATTATAATTTCTTCTTTATTTTCTTCATCTGCATAAGATTTTAATTTCTCAATCGTCTCCTCTACTTCATCTATTTCATTACTATCAATAAAAATATGCCATACTGGCTTTATACTATCCCATGTACTTTTTATATTATTAATTCCTTCTTGACTTAACTTATAATTACCATTAATTGCTGTATTTTTTACATATTCAATATCTGCTAATGTATATCTTGCAGTTTTTTCAAGATAATGAATTTGCCAACATCCTGCAAATATTAATAATATTATAGATACAATCAAAATTATCCATTGTTTCATTACTTCACCTCATCTTTTAATTGATAAATAAAATTTGAGTTTTCATCCATAGTTCCAAGTAAAACATTTTTTAAATCTAACTTTTGTTTTTTTAATAATTTTTCTACATCTTTTTCTGACATATTAAGCATTTTTAAATTTGTTTCAGAGATTTTACCATCCTCTATAATATTTAAAGGTAATGCTTTATATCCATACGAATTTTTTATAATACTTAAATTTCCGTTTGTTTCGATCATTGCAAATTTTACATCCTGAATTTTAAATACATCTTGTTCTCTTAGTTGAGACATTATATCTGGTATTGTATACTTCTGTTTTGAAAATTCTTCTTCTATAATTTTACCATCTTGTATTATAGGAGTTACTTCTCCGCACATAGCTTTCTCTGCTTTAATACTTATATGTGAAATTAAAGTAAAAAGTATATATGTAACTAATAATGTTATTATTGGCACAATGCCGTCAAATATTGAAACTCCACGAGATGACATTGGAGATGATGCAAGATCTGATATAAGAATTATTATAGCAAGTTCAAAAGGTTGAACTTTTGACAATTCTTTTTTCCCCATTAATCTTATAACTATAAATACGACCGAATATAAAATCAAAGCTCTTAAAAATACTATTAACATTATATCACCTAAAATTATTTTTAGCATAATATGAAAAAATATACAGATAATAATTATTAACTTATTATATAAGGAGAATTAAATTTATGAAAACAATTTTTAGTTTAAAAAATAATCTAGATTATATTAGATTATCACAAATGCTTATTAGAATTATTACTTCATCATCAATATTTGCAATAACTGTATTTTTTACTCCTAATTTTAAAATATCATCTTTCCCCATTTTTATATTAAGTGCTATTTGTATTATAGTTCTAGATTATCTTATGTCAATAATAACTGGCATTCATGATATACCACTTGGTCGAGGAATAGTTGGATTTATAAGTGCAGCTATTATAATATATATAACTCAATTTTTTATAGATGGATATTATATTACAATAGTTAGTAGCTTAATTGCAGCTGCAATATATGGAATTATCGATAGTATGTTGCCAAACGAAACTAAGATGAAATATTGTATAAAAGATTAAAAAAATAGCTATATACTAATAAAAATATATAGCTAAAATTTGTATTTTACTTAAAAAATTAAGTCCATTATAAAATTATATAATTGAGTTGCATAATAGAATATAATTGTAAGAGCTGTAGAAATTATCATATATGCTAAAACAATTTTATCATCACTAGTATTTTCAAGTTTATTTTTAAAGCATAAAATTATAATTAATATATAATACGCTGATGCTGCTGTTAGTAAAAATGTTGCAATTGGCATATAGAAAACATTAAAAGGTATAGATACTATTTTTACAACTGCAACAGGTAGCATTGCTACTACTGAAATTGTTAATAGATCTATAAATTTAACATTTTTGCTCTTTAGTATTTTAGATAAAACAAATAATATTCCTGCTATACCCGCAATTACAATTGCAGATACTATTATAGTTCCAAAAAAAGATATTGGCAATTTAAAAATATTAATATTACTAAAATCTATAGTAGTAGTATATTTTGAACTAACATAGCTATATTTTTTTACAAATAACATGCTAAGAAAACTAGTAGCAGTATTACAAATAGCAAATACACCACATAAAATTAATCCTAAAAATAAAGGTAATTTAAAATTACTATTATTAGATAATTCATTAGTAGAACTAACAGGCTTAATAAATACAGATAATAATTTTTTTATCATATAAAAACATCCTTTCTAAAAATATATATATACTAAATAATATGTATATCTATAGGAATTATACATTAATATTAATATATTGTCAAGAACAAAACTCACTTTTAGTTAACATATTTTATTATTTATTAATACTAACAAAAATGAGTAATTAATCTTTTTTTAAATATTTATATTTTCTAATAGTAATAAATTTATTAAAAAATTGAGATGAAATTTATTCATCTCAATTTAAAAATAGTTATTACTTAATTTTTATTTTTTTTAGGACCTTTTTTGATAAAAACAAATGTAATTAATAATACAATAGCTCCTACTGAAAGTAAAATAATTGCAAGAAGTATGCTACTACCTGTACTTGGTGTTTGTGTATTATTATTAATATTTTCATTAACATTACCTTGTTTTTCAACTAATCCATTAATTGCAGAATTTAAGCTTTCTATTGAGTTTTTAAATTTTTCTAGTGTAATCTCACCACTTCCTAATAGATCTTGAGAAGCATTTATAGCACCTTTAAGAGTTTCTACAGTTTCATCTGTATATTTATCAAAATCAGCATTTTTTGCCATATTTACTAAATCTTCAAGCATCTTTTTATTAAGCTCTAATCCTTTTATTGTATCATCTATCTCATCAGTAGCTTTTTCTACTTCTGCTAATGTTGCATTATCATTTTTGTATACTTCATTTCCATTTTTTACTTTATCTTTTAATGCGTTTACACTATCATTAGTATAATATTTAGAGTCTTCATTATCTATAATGCCATTTCCTTCGTCTATTTTTTCTTTTAATTTATCTTTATTTGGTTTTAAGTTATTAATTGCTTCATCTAATTTAGATAATTCATCTTTTAATCCATCTACTGTTAAAGGATCTTCTCCATTATATTTTCCTTGGGCATTCTTTACTGCTTCATTTAATTTATTTACAGTATCTGGTGTATATTTGTCCTTATCTATACTTTGAGTTTCTTTTATTTTATTATTTAAAATCTCTTTATCTACTTTAAGATCAGCTTTTGCTGTTTGTAAATTTTCTAATTTATAGAAATAATCACATTTATATACCCCTTCAATATCAGTAGACTCTATTTTTTGCTCACCATCTAAAACAGATTGTGCCTCTTCCATAGAAGTTTTAAATGTTGCCCATGATTCAGAAGTATAATATTTTTCTTCCAATTTTTTACATTCGTCTAATAGATTTCTAAGCTCTGTTTTATCATATAAATACCAATAACCTTTTTGTTTATTTTGATCACTTGAATCAGTACCTTCAGATATATATGCATACCCCTTACCTAGATATCCTAAATCTATTGTTTGATTATTACCATTTTTACCATTATTAGTAAAAATAACATGATTATATTTATTACTTGTAATATCATCTGGCAAAGTATATTCCCATATGTCAGTATCATCTATTTTGTTCATTTGACCTTTGTTATCATTCCATTCAAATGCACCACTATCTTCACTACCATCCTTTTTCTCAAATAGATATATTTTTACATTTTCCCATTTTGTTTTTGAATTATCATAATATATTACATCACCTTTTTTTATAGTTGTAAGTTTTATATCCTCTATACCATAAATTTTTGAAAAACTTGTAATAAAAATTATAACTGATAAAAAAAGAAAACTTAATTTTTTTATTCTATTCATAAAAAGACCTCCATAATTTTCAATCTATATTGAAATATTATCATATAATTATTATTTGTTCAACAAAAAAATATATGCATCTTCTTTTTTTTACAAAAAGAAATTTTAACGCAATATTTTTGTAATATTATTGATATATAAATTTTTATTACTAATTATTAACCATTTTTTACTAATTTAATTTTTAAAGTAAAATAAAGCACCTAATATTTTAGGCACCTTATTTTTTTATTTATATAACTATTCTATATAGATTAATAATTATTTAACTTCTACTCTTAATGCTTTTATTTCTATAAATAAATGTAATTAGCAATACAATAGATCCTACTGAAAGTAAAATAATTGCAAGAAGTATGCTACTACCTGTACTTGGTGTTTGTGTATTATTATTAATATTTTCATTAACATTACCTTGTTTTTCAACTAATCCATTAATTGCAGAATTTAAGCTTTCTATTGAGTTTTTAAATTTTTCTAGTGTAATCTCACCACTTCCTAATAGATCTTGAGAAGCATTTATAGCACCTTTAAGAGTTTCTACAGTTTCATCTGTATATTTATCAAAATCAGCATTTTTTGCCATATTTACTAAATCTTCAAGCATCTTTTTATTAAGCTCTAATCCTTTTATTGTATCATCTATCTCATCAGTAGCTTTTTCTACTTCTGCTAATGTTGCATTATCATTTTTGTATACTTCATTTCCATTTTTTACTTTATCTTTTAATGCGTTTACACTATCATTAGTATAATATTTAGAGTCTTCATTATCTATAATGCCATTTCCTTCGTCTATTTTTTCTTTTAATTTATCTTTATTTGGTTTTAAGTTATTAATTGCTTCATCTAATTTAGATAATTCATCTTTTAATCCATCTACTGTTAAAGGATCTTCTCCATTATATTTTCCTTGAGCATTCTTTACTGCTTCATTTAATTTATTTACACTATCTGGTGTATATTTGTCCTTATCTATATTTTGAGTTTCTTTTATTTTATTATTTAAAATCTCTTTATCTACTACTAATTCAGTTTTAACCTTTTCTAAACCTTCTAATTTATAGAAATAGTTACATTTATACCCATCTTTATCATCAGCATCTTCTATTCTTTGTTCACTATTTAAAACTTTTTCTGCTTCTTCCATAGAAGTTTTAAATGTTGCCCATGATTCAGAAGTATAATATTTTTCTTCCAACTTTTTACATTCGTCTAGTAGATTTCTAAGTCCTGTTTTATCATATAAATACCAGTATCCTATCTGTTTACCATTTTTACTATAATCATCATTTTTATTATATATTTCTTTAGATATATATGCATAACCTTTTCCTAGATATCCTAAATCTATAGTTTGATTCTGAGGACCTTCTGTTCCATTAAGAAAAATAACATGGTTATATTTATCACTTGTAATATCAGTTGGTAAAGTATATTCCCATATATCTGTATCACCAATTTTTTTCATTTGTCCCTTATCATCATTCCAAGTAAAAGCATTCGTATCACTAATACCCTCTTTTCTCTCAAAAAGGTATATCTTTACATTATCCCATTTTGTAATTGAGTTATCATAATATACAACATCACCTTGCTTTATAGTTGTAACATATATTTTTTCTACACCTTTAACTTTAGTAAAGCTTGATATAGCAATTATAACTGATAAAAAAATAAAACTTAATTTTTTTATTCTATTCATAAAAAGACCTCCATAATTTTCAACTTATATTGAAATATTATCATATAATTATTATTTGTTCAACATAAAAATATATACATTATGTTTTTTCGACAAAAAGTAATTTTTATACAATATTTTTGTAATATTACTGAAACAAAATAATATACTATTTTTAACAATTTTTACTAATTAATATATTTTAAAAATTTTAAAATGAAGTACCTGATTTATAGGTACTTCACACTATTTTAATATAACTTTTATTTTACTCTTTTTCTATGATAAATAAATGATGTTGTAAGTAATAAAACTGCTCCTGCAGAAAGTAAGATAATTGCAAGAAGTATACTACTTCCTGTATTTGGTACTTCAGTATTATTAGTAGTATCACTAGTATCACTAGTATTATTAGAATCTATGACAACTTCATTTTGCTTTTCTAATAATCCTTCTAAAGCATTATTTAAATTTTTTACTTTACTTTTAAAATTATCAAGTGTAATATCTGGGTTATTTAGTAATTCTTCTGCTTCTTTTTTGGCTGAGTTTAAAGCTTCTACTGTTTCATCTGTATATTTATCAAAATCAATTTCATTTGCTTTACTTACTAAATCTTCAAGAATTTTTTTATTAAGTTCTAATTCATTTATTGCATCATCTATATTTTTAGTAGCTCCTTCTACATCTTGTAAAGTAGCTTTTTCATCTTCATAAATTTTAGATCCAGCATTAACTTTATCTTTTAATGAATTAATGCTATCATCAGTATAATACTTTGAATCTTCATCATTTAAGATATCAGTTGCTTCATCTATTTTTTGCTTTAATTTTTCTTTACTTATTTTTTCATTTAATTTGTGTAATTCTTCTTCTAATTGATCTAATTCAATACTATCACTATTTAATTTATCTTTTGCATTTTGTAATTCAGATTTTAAATCATTTGTAGAATCGTCATCATATTTATCGTTTATTAAATCTTCAGCCTCTTGAATTTTTTTATTTAATGCTTCTTTATTTAAATTAAGAGTTTTTTCTGCCAGTCCTTTTAAAGTATAAAAATAATCGCATTTAAATCCACCTGTTTCAACAGACTCTACTTTTTGTTCACCCTTTAAAACTTCTTTAGCATCATTTAAAGCTTCAGAAAATTCTGCCCAAGATTTAGTAGTATAATAATCTTTATTACTTTCATATTTTTCACATTCTTCTATAAGATTTGCTAATTCAGTTTTATCATACAAATACCAATATCCAATTTGTTTATTTTGAGAATTTGAATCAGTACCTTCAGATATATATGCATATCCTGCTCCAAGGTATCCTAAATCAATAGTTTGATTTTCATTATTACTATTAGTTCCATCTCCCTTTAAGAAAATAATATGATCATATTTATTTTCTTCAATATCATCTGGTATTTTATATTCCCAAATATCTGAACTATCTATTTGTGTCATTTTACCTTTTTCATTTTCCCAAACAAATGCATATTCTTCTTTATCATTAAATAAATATACTTTTACACTATTCCAGTTTGTATTTACATTATTATAATATACTACATCTCCTGGTTTTACAGGAATAACATCAATATCTCCTCGCTCTTCGTCAGCAAATGCTTTATTAAAACTTAACAAAGTAATTACAATGGCTAAAAATATAAAACTTAACTTTTTTAATTTTTTCATATATAACCTCCATTTTTTATATAAAAATATTAACATATAATTAAAATATATTCAACAAAAATATATATTTTTTTACACTTCGGGATAAAATAATGTTACAGTTCAGTAAGAAAATATTATTAAGTTAAATTATTGATATAACTTTATTTAATAGATTTTATAAAATAATATTTTTAAATTAAAAATATAAAATATATCAATTATCAATTCAGTAAATAAATGTTTTAAAGTAGATTTAATATTTTTATATTTTCTTATAAAATTTTAAAGTTGCCTTTATATCAATGATTTCACTTACTGAACTGTAACAAAATAATTATTGTATATTAAATATCAAAATAAAGTACCTAATATTTCAAGGCACCTCATTTTTTACTTATTATTATATATACCAAATATCTAATTATTTTTTTGAGCTTTTTTAGTATAAATAAATGTTATTAGTAGTACAATACTTCCTACAGAAAGTAAAATAATTGCAATAAGTATATTACTACCTGTATTTGGTGTTTGTGTATTATTAGTAACAACCTCACCTTGTTTTTCAATTAATCCATTTAATGCAGTGTTTAAATTTTCTAGTGTATTTTTAAATTTATCTAATGTAATATCACCATTTTTTAATAATTCTTCTGCACTGTTTATAGCACTCTTAAGAGCAGTTACAGTTTCATCTGTATACTTATCAAAATCAGTATCTTTTGTACTATTTAATAAATCCTCAAGCATTTTTTTGTTAAGCTCTAATCCTTTTATTCCACCATCTAAATCATTAGTAGCATTTTCTACCTCTTCTAATGTTGCTTCATCATTTTTATATACTTCATTTCCTCTATTTACTTTATCTTTTAATGCGTTAACACTATCATCAGTGTAATATTTTAAGTCTTTATTATCTATAATGCCATTTACTTCATCTAGTTTTTCCTTTAATTTATCTTTATTTGGTTTCAAATTATTTATCGCATCATCTAATTTAGTTAATTCCTCTTTTAATTCATCTAATTCTAAAGCATCATCATCATATTTATCTTGTGCTTTATCAATAGCATTTTTTAAATTATCAATTGAATCTTCTGTATATTTATCAGCATTTTTTAACTTTTCATTTGCGTCTTTTATCTTTTTATTTAATACTTCCTTATCTATAACTAATTCATCATTTGCTTTTTGTAATTCTTCTAATTTATAGAAATAATCACATTTATACCCTCCAGAACCATCTTCATTAACAGATTCTAGTTTTTGTTCTCCATCTAAAACATCTTGTGCATCGTCCATAGAAGTTTTAAATTTTGCCCATGAATCAGATGTATAATACTTTTCTTCATACTTTTTACATTCTTCTAAAAGCTCTTTTAATTCAGTTTTATCATATAAATACCAATATCCCATCTGTTTATATTCTCTTTCTGTATTTACGCCTTCTGATACATATGCAAAATATGAACTAATATATCCTAAATCTATTGTTTGATCTTCATTTCTACTTTGATCAGCTTTAAGAAATATTACTTCATCGTAATTCTTAGATGTAACATCAATATCAGAAGTTACAGTAAACTTCCAAATATCAGTATTACCTATCTTCTGCATCTGACCTTTATCATCTTTCCAATTAAATACATGATCACCACTTTTATTAAAAATATATATTTTTACATTATCCCATTTTGTATAAGAATTATCATAATATATAACGTCACCTTGTTTTATGGTTGTAACATTTATATTATCCACTCCATATATCTTACTAAAACATCCCAAGGCAATAAATAATGCTAAAAATATAAAGCTTAACCTTTTTATTTTTTTCATATAATAACCTCCAAAATTTACTATCTACATTGATATATTATCACATATTTATTATTTGTTCAATAAAAAAACATATGTGTTTTACATTATTCGACAAAAAACATTTTTGTGTAATTATTTTGTAATAATGTTGTAATATATAAAATAATTTTCATTTTTTATAATAAAAAAATGAGATGAATATAAAAACTCACCCCATCTTTTAATTATTTTGCAGTTTCAACAGCTCTAGTTTCACGGATAACATTAACTTTAATTTGTCCAGGATATACCATTTCCTTTTCAATTTGCTTTGCTACATCTCTAGCAAGTATTGTAATACTTGCATCATCTACTTCATCAGGTTTTACAATTAATCTTACTTCTCTTCCTGCTTGTATAGCATAAGATTTATCAACACCTTTGTATGAATTACAAATTTCTTCTAATTTTTGTAATCTTTTTATATATGCACTTACAGTCTCTTTTCTAGCTCCAGGTCTTGATGCTGATACAATATCACCTGTTTGAACAAGTACAGCTTCTATTGTTTTAGGCTCTGTATCTCCATGATGAGCTTCCATACCATATATAACTTCATCTTTTTCGTGATATTTCTTTAGTAAATCTATACCTAAACTTACATGTGTTCCTTCAACATCATGATCAAAAGATTTACCTATATCATGTAACAAACCTGCACGTTTTGCAATAGTAGGATCCAAGCCTAATTCAATTGCTAATGTACCGGCTATATTAGATACTTCAATTGAATGATTTAAAACATTTTGTCCATAACTTGTTCTATACTTCAGTTTACCAAGTAATTTTATTAAATCAGGATGTACGTTTATTACACCTGTTTCATATAATGCTCTTTCACCCTCTTCTTTAATTGTATTTTCCACCTCAACTTTTGCTTTTTCAATCATCTCTTCAATTTTTCCAGGATGTATTCTACCATCAGCAATAAGACGTTCTAATGCTATTCTTGCAACTTCACGTCTTATAGGATCAAAACTTGATAGAACAATAGTATCTGGTGTATCATCAATAATTAAATCAATTCCTGTAAGAGTTTCAATAGTTTTTATATTTCTTCCTTCTCTTCCTATAATTCTGCCTTTTAATTCATCATTTGGCAAAGTAACTGTAGTAACTGTTGCTTCAGAAGTATGATCGGTAGCACATTTTTGAATTGCGCCAACTAAAATTTCTTTAGCTTTTTTATCTACTTCGTCTTTTGCTTTTTCTTGTTCAGTTCTTATATAGTCAGCCATTTCAATTTTCATATCATCCTTTAACTTTAACATTAAAGCATCTTTTGCTTCTTCTGTAGTCATTTTTGATATTTTACTAAGTTTTTCAAGTTCTCGTTCATTTGCTTCATTTAAGTATTGTTCTTTTTTTTGCAATTCTTCAGCTTTTTTTATGATATTGTTTTCTTTTTCTTCAATAAGAGCTGCTCTTCTATCAACCAAATCTTGTCTTTGATTAATCCTATTTTCAATATCATTTAATTCTTTTTTTCTGTAATTTACATCTTTTTCTAATTCGTTCTTTTGTTTTATAATCTCATCTTTAGCTTGTAATAAAGCTTCTTTTTTTAATCTTTCAGCATCTTTTTTTCCATCATCTACAATCCTTTCTGCTTCTTTTTCAGCAGAATTTACAGTAGATTCAGCAATATTTTTCCTATATTGTATTCCAATAAAGAAGAATATAATTGAACCAATTAAAAATGTAATTACAGAACTAATTATTACTGTAATTGTCATTTTATCCTCCTCCAATATAATTTTTTCAATGTACGACATTATATATTAAAAATTCATATAATAATATACACTACAAACTAAGTCTAATAAATAAAATTTATATTAAACTTTAAATATAAATAGAATAAAAATGGTATATTCTATTTATACACTTAATATTATACATTATATTTTTTAATATATCAAGTATTTGATTAAATAAAAAATTATAGTTTTAAAAAAGGATTATTTTTATTTAAAGTTTTTCTTTATTTATAACATTATATCCATTATTTCTCTTCATACTAAAATTTACTACTGAAGTATTTTCTTTAGAATTTTCTATACCATAATTTAAAAAGTTATGCTATATATTTTTTATATAATATAGCTAAATACATGTATTTTTTAGAAACAAAAAAGCGAGCAAAAAACTTTAAATCTAATTTGCTCGTTTATAAATATGTTTATTTATTTTACATTATTTCTTAGTGTTATTTAATTTCTTTTCTAATACTATTTTTAATATGAAAATTATTATAAATAAAGCAATAATTACAAATATAACATTTAAAAAAACATTAGATGTATTAGGTTGTTTATATATTTCTTCATTTTGTTTTATAATATCCTTTACATCTTCATTATTCCTTACCTTATCTACGATATCTCCATATTTTTCAGCATTTTCATAGGCTTTTACTGCTTCTTCAATATTACTTTGTATTTTTTCGTCAAATCCTATAAAATAAGTTGATCCAACTACTATTATAGGTAAATTATCTTTTTTTATTTTTAAGACATCTTTTATTTTATTATATAATTCGCTATTTTCATTAGTGTTAATATACTCTTTTCTAGCATTTACTTTTTCACTTAACCATTCTTTTTCTTGTTTGTAAACTTCACTTTCTTCATTATAGAAAACATATACCTTAACATTACTATATTCGGATGAATTAGTAACAATAGCATTAGATACACTAATAAAACAAATTAACATTAAAAATATGCTAATAAAAAATACTTTTTTCATTTTGCCTCCTTTTTAATTTTAATTAAGGTGTGATGTTTGTCATCACACCTTAATAATTTTATTGTTGTTTATATGCATCTTCGTAAATGTGTTTTTCCCACCATGCTTTTCCAGCTTCATCTTTGGCTTATTACTCCTGAATAAGTATCTCCATTAAGTTTTAAGCCTTTAACAACTGCTTGCTCTGGTACTTTAAATACCTTGCATTCCTGTTTCAAAAACTACTTTTACTCCTTGACCGTCATCTAATGTCTCCTTTTCTTCACTACCATTAATGTACTTTAACTTAATGTTACTTATACTAGTTTTTCCTTTAAGATGAATATTTATTTTGCTAAAATCTTTATGTTGTTCATCATATTGAACTGCTATAACTACATCCTTTGTAGACTCAATAGATATATCAGCTTGTGTTCCTGGAGAAGCCTCTTTTAATATTTTGATTGCATAATCGCTATCATTAAAAGTATTCAAATCTATACTTATAGTTTCATCGTTTTCTTCACTTATTTTTGCACTTTCATCAAATTCTTTAATGGTTATTGCACTCTTCTTATCAGTTGATGTAGTTAATTTTGCGAAAGTATTATAGTAAATATCTGTTACACCTGCTAATTTACTATTAACATCAATAAATGTATTTTTTATTTTATTTGCATCAAAAGTATTCCATCTAATATCAACTATTGCTTTATTTCCTGAATACTTAATAGCACTATCAACTTCTTTATCACTAACATTCTTCAAACTTGATTGCCATAGTGTAAATTTTTCTCCTTCTACATCAATTAAAGAAGTAACATTTTCTTCAGGATTAGCTTCAATTTTTAATCTGTGGAAAAATACATCATTTGCTGTAGATTCAATTTTGATATTTTTTACTTTGATTTTTACTCCCATAGTAGGTCCAACAATTGAAAGTGGTCTATTTATAGTAATAGTACCTTTATCAGTTAAATCCAAATCAGTAGTATTTGGAATATATATTTTTGAAACACCTTGCTCTTGTATAGCTTGATATAATTCAGTCGCATCTGAGACTCTTCTAGTATCATCATCGACTTTTCCATTATAAGCACCATAATACAACTTATCTGATGTTGCTACAATTCCATCAACTTTGGTTACATCTTGTGGAACATCCTCAGTAGTATAACTTCCAAAATACAAAGTTTTATCTCTACTCTCTACAAATCCAATTAATGTATATGTATATCCATCGTATGCATATGATTTGAATACACCAAATGGACTTTGATCATAAGGTTTTGTTACTTGTTCATTATAATAATTATATCTTTCAAATGTTGCTTTTGAACTAAATTCATGACTATGGAAAGTAGTTTTATATATTTTTGAATGTTTTTCATTATTATAGTAGTTATAATAATTGTAATCATTCATAGGTTCTTTTGTATCACCATAACCTGATCTTGGTTCTTTTAATTCTTCATATTTTGTGATTTTCTCTACTGTTTCAAGTTTTGTTGCTTCTTTTTCTTCACTATCTGTGAATTTTACTGTTGCATTTGTTTTTTCTGCTTTAACAGCAGGTTTAGTATATTTTTCATTATCAAAGGTTAATTCTGAAATTGTCAATGAAGCATTATTCTTAACCTCAACAGCTGTTTCTGCATTTTCTCCTTCAACTGTAAGCCCTGTTGTTGTTAAACTTCCACTTGTAACAACGATTGGTGTTTTAGCATCTAATTTAATAGCATCAATAGTTACATCTGGAGACTTTACATCAAATATTGTTTCAGCACCATTAGAAGCAGTTAATTTATGATGTTCATTTCCACCATTTATTACAACTTTTCTTCCAATGTTTACAGGATTTTTAACTGAAAAGTCTTTACCGATATAGATATGTTCTGCCTTAGTCTTTAATGCGTTATTTAATTCATCCTCTGTATTTACTATTATAGCATCAGACTCAAATGTGAATTTGTATTCATTAGGTACATCTACAACGCTCGCAAGTGAAAGTCCTCCTTCAGCTGGTGCTTTTGTTAAAGTAACAGTTTTTGATACTTTTTCTGGATCAAATTTTAATGTAAAGCTATTGTAACCTTCCTTGTGAGCTAAATCACTTAAAGTTACTGAAGATTCGTCTTTACCTTCAAATTGTGTTTTTAAAATTTCTGAATAGAATCCTTTTGCATCATCTATAACTTGTTGTTTTAATGTATCTTTATCAGTTTTTTCACCTTTTGTAAATGTTTTTACTTGGTCATTAATTGATAATGTAATTTCTTGAATTTCATCTTTTAATAATATATAAGCAATTGTACCAGGTATACTAGTTTCATTCATTCTTGATAATTTTACTGTAGGATCTTTTACTGTAATTGTAACCTCTCCACTATTTTCTTTGTAATCTTCAATTACAAATTCTTTGCTAAAATCTTCTGATTGTGTGTCTTCTGTCTTATTTAAATCCTCAAGAACATCACTAATGAATTTATCTGAATATATATTCCAATGTGGAACTAATGTTATATCTTCAGTTTCTTCTGATATAGTCTTAGTTACAAATTCTGTTCCATTACCTTCATCCCAATAAGCAAAACTACGATAATCTTTCTCTTCTTCAACTTTTGGTCCTTCTGGAAGCATTTCTGCTGTTATTACATCTTCATCCCATACTGGAATTATTTGATTTTCAGCATCTGTTCCATCATCAATTGTGATTTTATGAGATGATAAAAATTCTAAACTAGAATAATCTATTGTTTCCTCATATGGTAAAAATTCATTACCATCACCATCCCAGTCAATCATATAAGTAATTTTTTTGTCGCTAGATGGTCCATCGTCTAGTTTAATTAACGCAGTTATAAATCCTTTTGCATAATCATCACTACTTGGTGTAAATGCTGGTTTATAATGTCCTTCTGAATCTTTTAACTGAACTGTCCACTTATTCTTATCCACATTTTCTTCTGTTGGACCATTGATTTTAAGAACGATATAATATCCTCCGTCAGTACCAAACCCAGCTTCTGGTTTTAATGCTTGTTCTTTAATTTTTCCACCTAGTTCATAAGCTACAGTTAGCCCTGAACCATCTTCAACAGTAATATCTTTTCCTGCATTTTTGAAATCATAGCCCCATTGTTTCGTAATTTGTTCTTTATCAGCACTAGTTATATCTGTTAAATCTGCTTCACTAGTAATTGCATCTATTTCTGTCATTTGACTTTCATATTGGAAATGTAAATCAGTCCAATCTATAGTTACTTCATATGACGCATACTCTTCTTCATCATCATCAAAATCTACTTTAATAGTAAATTTCTTTGTTGTTTCAAATTTATTTGGATTAATATATTTTAATACATATATTTCATCGTTTCCGCCAAAATCAGATCCAGTAATAGTATTAGTTTCTCCACTACCTTCTCCTTCAGTTAAAAATTTAACAGTTGTATTTGTGTTTGTTCCTGTTGTTCCTGCTTTTTTCAATTTAAATGCTAAATAATAATCGTATGCATATGTTCCGAAAGGGTTTGATTCGGTCCAGCTATCGTCATCAAAAATCGGAATAAGTCCACTTACTTTTACTGTATTTCCTTCAGTTGTAAAATCTGTAGAATAATTCTCGTCTTCTGTCCACCCTTTCCAATTTGCATTTCCTGTATCTGCTACAGTACCAAGATCTGCAATTTCAACAATTGAAGATTTTTCAAATGTAACCCCACAATAATCAATTACATAAACCATTGGTAAATATTCTTTTCCGTCTCCATCCCAATCAATTCTATAATATAATTTCTTATCACAATTGCATGTTCCACTTCCACCACAACAAGCTCCGTCACATTTTGGTTCACCTTTGCAAGTCTCACATCCTGTTGTACCTGGTTCAAATTGGAATAAGATTGTTAAATTGTTTTCGTCATCAAACTCTGCCGCTTTATATTCTTTCTTTACTTTAGCTTCTGTATCAGGTGTTTCAACCTGTGCTATTTTGATTTTAGACTTATCTACTCCATCTGGAGATGTGAATTTAAAATCGAAATAGTATCCATCTTTATGTGCATCACCAAATGGCTCTGCTGTTAATTGTTGTTCTACTAATTTTCCTTTTAAAATTCCGTTTTCAGATAATGTAAGTTCAGTTGGTGCTTTATAATTCCAATTAGTCATTGTTGTATTATCTGCATCACTTGGATTGTGTAACTTAATTTCTGTTTCAGAATCTTTTTGAAGTAATAGTTTACTCCAATCTACTGTTATTGTATATGGGTTATATTCTGTCTCATCACCATCCAAATCTACTATTATATCGAATGTTCTCGTAGTATCCTCTGGATGTAAGTGTCCTAACAAATATAAATTATTTTCATCATCAAAACTTGTTGATGAAATAACTTTTTCTTCATCGCCTTCATAACCATATTTAATTTTTACTGTTGTCTTGTCTTTTTTACTTTCAGTTGTTTTAACAACAAATCCGAAATAATAACCTGTTTCATGGTCATCTTTGAATGGAGAATTATGATCATTTTCCCATGAGCTTAAATATGGAATTACACCTGTTACTGTCACTTTATTTCCTTCAGGATTAAATGTTGCTGAATAATCAGCTTCAGGTTTCCATCCATAATTTGCCTCCAATTTTTCATCAACACTATCATTTTTAATTTCAAATGTTGATGCTTTTCTTAATTCTAGTTTGCTAAAATCTATTCTTATTTTTGTTGGAACTTCATCCACTTCTACTATGATATCACGAAACTTATTAGTAGATTTATCTTTGTCTTCTATTTCCATTAAAACAGTTAATGTATTTTTTCCTTCATCAAATGTTGCTTCATTATATCCAGCGGTATATACATCATCAGTCGTATTGTTATCTTTAGGTATTTTCACTTTAACTGTAGCTGGATCTACACCTTCATCTAATATTATTGTATATGCAAAGAAGTATCCATCTTTTGGATCTGCTCCAAAGCCTTTTACATTTTTAGACTCTGATATACCACCTGTTACTGTATAAAATCCATCTTTACCTTCTATTTGATATGTATTTTCAGTTGTATAATTAAAAGTGTCTAATAAATCCTTAACATCTTCTTCAGAATTTGCTTTACCAATAGTTGCTTCTGCATTATATACAAATTCTATTGTATATTCTTCTGATTCTCTTCCATTTTGTGAAAGAGCTTTTTCTTTATCTACTGTAATAGTTAATTTTAAGTCAACTCCTACTAAATCTCCCAATGTAACGTCATTAAAACTACTTTTTTTTGTTAAAGCTGCTAATTCTTTACCAAATTTATCCCAAACAGAACCATCTGGTCCAGCAGGATTACTATTTTTCAAATCTTCCGCTGTAAATTTAGTATTTCCCATAGTTATACTTTGTACATTTAATTCTTGTAATATTGCAACTATGTTTCCTGTTATTCCAGTTCCGCTAATTAAGCTATTTTTTTCGTTTTTATCTAATACTGTAAATGTTAATTTTGAATTTTTTGCATCAAACTTAGCACTATACCATTCATTAGCTTTCAATCTTTTTTCTGCTTGGTCTAATAAAGTATCAGTATTAACTTCTTCAAGCCATGTAGCTTTTAAAGTAATATTTCCTGTTACTCCTTTATTGAAGTCCCATTTTTCTGTTATATCTCCTTCTTTTACTAATACCCATTCTTTAAATTGCTTTCCTGTTTGTATTGGTCTATTATCTCCTGTAATATCAGCTTCGTTTATTTTTTCTCCTTCTATTACTTTAATTGATTTTTTATCATCAGAAAACTTTCCGCCGTCTAATTCAAATTCTACATTAAAAATATCTTTTACATAATTATAATCTACATACTTAATATCAGCGGTTTTATTTCCTTCAAATAATTTTGTCTCTCCTGATACATTACTATCAATTACTTCCCATCCTTCTGATTCAAATGTCTCTTCATTATATTTTTTCTGTATAAGATTTATTGTCATTTCTTTATATATTTTATCTGTATTTATTTTTCCATTTTCATCTTCTACATTTATACTTCTTGCTGCTAGCATTATATCTTCTGTTGTTAATGTATGAGCAGATGTAAATACGTAGTTTCCTATCACAAAAGCAGTCTCAGCATTTGGATTCTTTTCGTCTATTATTTTTCCAAGTTCATCTATTGAACTTACACTTCTTGCGTATGTATTGTTTGAAATAAATAATATACTTAACATTGCAAATGCTGCTGATAGTAATTTAACTACTTTATCCTTCATATGTGCTCTCTCCCTTCATATATAATTTTATTTTATTTTCTTTATTTATTAATGTACATAAACTACTGTCGCTGTAGTTTTTACACCATTTACTGTTATTTGCGCTGTATTTACTTGTTCATTTATTTGATTTGCTGGAATATTTTGACCTGCACTAAATGGTGCTGGTCTTCCATTATA
>CANQUF010000010.1 GCA_947626975.1 uncultured Clostridia bacterium | reverse complement strand
AACAGTTATAGCATAGCCAAGTGAGATAAAGCTCTCCCTTTGCCATGCTTATTTTATTTCTTACTGAACTGTAACTTTTTTAATATAATTGATTAAAAAAAATGTATAAAAATATTGTAAAATGTAAAAGTTTGTAATATAATTAATTTGTAATTGTATGTAATATTTAAATTTTACAAAATCTTACATAATTTTATAATTGGAGGTATATATAATGAAGAAAAAAAAAGGAATTAAGTTTTTAGTAATTCTTTTACTAGTTACTATTATTTCTATAACTTCAGTTACATTTGCAGATGTAGGCAATATAAATAGATATGATAGTGGCAGTAGCAGTAGTAGTAGTTCATCTAGTAGTGGTTACTCATCTTCTCACTCAAGTAGTGGCGGTGGCTCAATAGTTGGACTTATTGCAGCAGTAGTTGTTATTGGAGTAGTTGTATTTGTTGTTGGAAAATCAAAAGGAAAGATTAATAATTTAAAAGATATGACTGACTTAAATAAAGTAAAAGATGTATTAAATGATTTACAAAGTACGCCAGACCAAGTACATACTGATACTAAAGGAATTTCAGATCAAATTAGAACTACTGATCCAGAATTCTCAGAAGAAAAATTCTTGTCATGGGCAAAAGATGTGTTTGTTAAAATACAAGCTGCATGGACTGCTAGAGATTGGAAAGTTATAAGACCATTTGAGTCTAATGAACTTTTTGAACAACATAATGCTCAATTACAAGAGTATATTAACAATAATAGAATAAATGTTATAGAAAGAGTTGCTGTTGAATCAGCAGAACTTATGACTCATAGAATGGATGGAGATAAAGAAATAATTGAAGTATACCTAAAAGCTGTAATGAAAGATTATATAATTGATGCTACAACTAAAGCAGTTGTTGAAGGTAATAAAGATACTGATTGGCATATGAAATATAAACTTACATTTGCAAGAAAAAACGGAGTAAAGACACATGCTGGAACAAGTAATAAATCAACAACTAACTGTCCAAATTGTGGAGCACCAACAGAAATAACATCAGCAGGACAATGTGAATACTGCGGAAGTGTTATAACAACAGGTGAACATGATTGGGTACTTACAGGACTTGAAGGAATAAAATAGTATAAAAAATATATAGGCTAAGAAGACGTTTAGCTTAGCCTATATTTTTAAAGGGAGGAATAAAAAATGGGATTAATAAAAGCAGCAGTTGGAGCAGTAGGCTCAACATTACATGATCAATGGAAAGAAGCTATAAGATGTGATAACATGCCAAATGATGTGTTAATGGTAAAAAAGACAACATCAAATGGAGTTATATCAAATGGTAGTACAGTAATAGTAGGACCAGGACAGTGTGCAATTATTTATGATAATGGTAGAATAATTGATGCTTCAGCAGAAGAGGGAGTATATACTTTTGATTCTTCATCAACACCATCACTTTTTGCAGGTCAATTTGGTGGTATGTTTAAAGAAATGTGGCAAAGATTTACATATAATGGAGCAACTGCAAAACAACAAGCTGTATATTTCTTTAATATAAAAGAAATATTAGATAATAAATTTGGAACACCGGCACCAGTACCATATAAAGATTGGGGACATCCAATAATGAATGCAAGAACAAATTCATATATTGCAATGAGCGTTGAAGTAAAATGTTTTGGTAAATATACTTTTAGAATTGTTGACCCATTCCAATTTATGTCACAAATTGCTGGAACTGCAGATATTTACAGAAAAGCTGATTTAGTTGAACAAATGAGATCAGAAGTAATTGGGGCATTCTCAAATGTAATGAATAGTTTAGGAAGTGATAAATATAAAATAGAAGTATTAGAACTACCAAATAAAACTGATGAAATAAAACAAATAATGGATGAAAATGTATTTGACGAGCCTATTCGTAAGAGAGGAATTGCACTTGTTTCATTTATTGTAGAAAGTCTAACTTTAGATGATAAATCTAAAGAAAAAATCGATAATTATGAAATTGGCGGAGATGCATATCAACAACAAGGTGTAATGACAGGAGCTTATGCAAATGCTGTACAAAATGCAGCAAGTAATTCTAATGGCGCAGCTAATGGATTTATGGGAATAGGTATGATGAATATGGCAAGCGGTGGAGTTTTTGGTGGAATAGCCGCAGGAAATGGAGCCCAGCCAATGCAACCACAAGCACAAGCTGCAGCTCAAGCTCAAGCACCTGTTCAAACTCCTGCACAAGCACCAGTTGAAGCTCCAGTAGCATCTCAAAATAGTACTAATACTACATCTTGGAAATGCCCAAAATGTGGTGCTGAAAATACAGGAAAATTCTGTAGTGAATGTGGTGAAAAAAGACAAGAAGGAAAAGTTTGCACTAAATGTGGAAATAAATTAGCAGAAAATTCTAAATTTTGCCCAGAATGTGGGACAAAAGTAGAATAAAAAATATTTTAATATATTAAAGAAAGTATAGTTAGTGTATATAAAACACTAGCTATATTTTTACTTTTATTACAATATTTAATTGTAATAAAAAATTCTATTTAGTATTATTAAAATTACGAATAATTTTCAAAAATATTACAATTATATATCAAATTATCAAATACTTTAATTTTTTTTTATTATTCTATTTATAATTAACTTAATATATTATATAATTAACAACATAGGATGGTGATAATATGACTAATGATGAACTAGACAATAAATTTAATGAATTTATAAGTAAATTAGATAAACTGATAGAAGATTATAATAGTGGTAAACTATTCTCAGATTTCTATAATAATAAATTAAAAGAATTTGGATTTTCAGATGAGGAAATTAGCAAAATTCCAGATTCAGAAAAACTTGAAAAATTAAAAGAAGAGGCACTTAAAGATACAACTGGTAAGTCATGGATTAACTTGCATACAGAGTATAGTAAAATATTAGATAATCCAGAAATGTTAGAATTTATAACAATGTCTTTAAAAAAAATACAAGATGAACAATTTAAAAATATACAAAATATTGAGAATGAAGCTTCTGAAATTGGAAAAACATTAGAAGAAAAGAAAAAATTGTATCAAGGTTTAATAGATGAAAGAAATAAGATACTTGAAGAAAATAATAATGTTGTTGAAGAGATAGATAAAATAGATACTATAATAAATGGAAAATATGGAAAAAGTGGATATAATAAAAAAATAAAAAATATTGAAACTGAAATGAAATCTGTAGATGAAAATAGTTCACAATATAAAAGGTTAGAATTAGATTTAAAATTTTACCAAAATAGAATAAATATTCTGAAAAAAAAGAAAGAAGAGCTTTCTAAATGTGAAGGTGAAAAATTTAAAAAGTTAAATGAAGAAGCAAAAACTCTAGGATATAAAAAAGAGAAAGAAGACTATGATGCTTTACAAGGAAAAATAAGTAATTTAAAAGAGCAATATAGAGAAAATTCTAAAAAAATAGAAGAAAGATATAGAGCGCTTGGAAAAGATCCTAATGAGATTATAAAAAATGCTGATTTTGGAAAAAGTAGAGAATCAAAAGTTCAAGAATTTAATTCACAAGAAATTAATTCGAATATTACAAGTCCAACCCCAGAAAATCCAAAAAATAAGGAGAATATAGAAGAAAACAATATTAGTAATCAAGTTATTGATGAAAATCAAGCTAACACTCCAACATATAATAATAATCAAGAGGCTGCTTATGTTAATGAAAACCAAGCTAATTCTAATAATGTAATAGATAGTATTGAAGAACCAACAAATATTGATAGAACACAGTTAGTAACTACTGATTACGCTACAAGAGATTCTATAAAACTTGCTGGAGATTATGCAAAAATTGAAAGTGC
The DNA here is from genome assembly GCA_947626975.1 of uncultured Clostridia bacterium. Lineage (GTDB taxonomy): Bacteria > Bacillota > Clostridia > TANB77 > CAG-465 > CAG-465. Next base: position 34,625 of record CANQUF010000010.1, on the reverse strand, counting down.
CGAAGAAAGATCAAAATTACTTTCTAATTCTCTTATTTTTGAAGATTTAGTTAAAACTTTACGTGATACATCTAAAAAATCTAGAATATCAGGATTAAAAGAAAAACTTATGAAACAGGCAGAGAGTATAGATATACCAGATGATTCAGAAAGTAATATAGATATTATTAAACAAGCGAAGGGTGGAGGACTACTTACATTTGATGAAACAAAAGTACTTGAAAAAATGTTTGATAAAAAATTAGGTAAGGAATATTTAACAGGTATGAGAGAATATAGTAAAGACGATTTGAAAGTTTTAACAAATATAATGGAAGCAGTAACCAATAATGACAGTCTATCACCAGAGTTAAAAGGTAAATTCAATGAAACTTTCTTGCAATATGTACAACTTAATTCACTTAATATACAAAATGGAAAAATTTCAGCTACTAAATTTTTAGAAAAAAGATTACCTTTTGGTAGGGCAAAAGCTCAAAGAGATTTTGAAGAAGCAATTTTTCAATATACTGCTATGAATAAAAATGAAAGAGACTTTGAAGATGCAATTTATAAAGATAAAAATAATACGAAAGATCATGAAGATAGTTTTATTGATTCTTTACAAAAACAAACTAAAGGCCGTGATAAGTCTAATGAAGAGGAAGTTGTTTATAACACAGGTAAAGATATTTTTGAGCCATACAAAAATAGTGGGGAAAAATTTGATGATCCCATAAATAGAATTGGTGTTTTTAATGCTATAAGAAAAGAAGGTTCTAATAATCCTAAAAAAAGTAAAACTAATCAAGAAGAGTTTCCTACTAAATAAATGTATTACATTATTTATTTGGTATTGTTTTATTAAATTTTTAAATAGTATTATATTAATGGAGTGTACATAATACACTCCATTAAATATATATGATTTATTATTAAAAACTATTATATAATTTTTATTATTTTTTATCCCTATTTAAATTTTCCCATTCTTTTAACTTAATTTTGTATTCTAACATTTGCGTTAAATATTTATAATACATATATTGTTGCTCATAGTACATGGCAGGATTTATTACCTGTTGCATAGGATCTACAAGTGGATTTGTTGACATATCATTTTGCATTTGAATATGATTTGCATTTTGCATATTAAAATTATATGGATCAAAAAATTGTTGATTTTTTTCCATATATATCCCTCCTTAAATTTTATATATAAGTAAATAAAAAAATGTATATTAATCTTTTTTTTAGTTATAATATTAATGTAAACATATGAAAAAAGTTTACCCCCCTTCTTTTTAAAAAAAGTAGTCTATTTAATGGGCTACTTTTCTTAAATATATATTTCTAATTATATAATATAGAAAAAGTAAAAGAATAATAGATATTGTAGATATTAAATATGATATTTTTATATTAGCTATCATATAATTAGTATCTAAATTAATTTGATTTTCAACAGATTCAAATACTGATATAGTGTTAATATCTATAATATTAGTAAACTTTATTAGAATATATGTTATTATAGTAGAAAATATACCATGTAATAACTTAGATATAAATAAATTTTTAAAGCTAAATTTATATTTTGATATAACAGAGTAAATTTGCGATATTACACAAAGTCCACTGAAGCTTAATATAAATGATATTAAATATATTTTTGAACATATTGAAAAGTCAGAAGAGAATACATTTATAGAGCCTTGTGTCATTTCAAATATTCCAGATAATATATGTAGTATATTTTTATTAATATTAATACTAGTTAATAATGTTTCAATTTGTGAAAATATTAAATTAAATATAATCATAAATCCAAAAATTATATCTAATGTAAAAAAAGCTTTAACTATTGCTGATTTTACACTATCAAAAAAAGTTAAATTTTCTTCTATTTTATCTAAATTATGTATATTTTTTTCATATCTATTTAAATTTTTATCATTTTTGTGTATAATATTATAAAAGGTTTTTTTAGAGAAAATAATTCCTAGTATTATAGCAGATAAATAATGTGAAATTAGTAGTAATAGACCTATTCTTAAGTTTAAAAACACACCAATTCCAATAGTAGATAATATAAATGCAGGATTACAATTATTAACAAACATTAATAGTTTTTCAGCTTGTGTTCTATCTATTTTATTTTTTTTTAGTGCATTTATTACACTAGTAGCTCCCATTGGAAAGCCACATAAGAATCCTATAATTATAGATGGTGTAGAACTTCTAGAAGTTTTAAAAATTTTACTAGTTATTTTACCTAGATAGTTAGAAACGCTATCTAATATGTTACAGTTTAGTAATATTTCTGTAAATAATATAAAAGGAAATAAAGATGGTAATACACTAGAAAAGAAAGTTGTAGTTGTTTTTTTTACACTTAAGAAATTTTCTTTTGAAAATGTAAGTAATAATATTAATATAATTAAGAATATTAAAATATATATTAATCTTTTTAATTTATATGTTTTTATAATTTTCATAAACTCTACACCTTGTAAAGTTTATGTAGGGGGAGAGATTTTTATGCGTTATAGTAAAGATTTAAAGGATTATGAATTGCTTGATATGGCAAATGGTGAAAAATTAGAAAAGTGGGGAAAATATATATTAATTAGACCTGATCCACAAATAATATGGAAAACTAGAACTAGTCCCACTTTATGGAAAGAAGCACATGCAAGATATATACGTAGTAATACTGGTGGAGGGCATTGGGAAAAATTAAAGAAAATTGATGATGTATGGAATGTATGTTATAAAGATTTAAAATTTAATATAAAGCCTATGGGATTTAAACATACTGGCCTTTTTCCAGAACAATCTACTAATTGGGATTATATGATAAATAAAATAAAAAGTAATAGTTTGGTAAATAAAAATATTAAAGTATTAAATTTATTTGCATATACTGGTGGTGCAACACTTGCATGTCTTTATGCTGGAGCTTCTGTGTGTCATGTTGATTCATCTCAAGGAATGGTAAATTGGGCAAAAGAAAATGCAATACTTAGTAATCTAGATAAAAGACCAGTAAGATTCTTAGTGGATGATGTACTTAAATTTTTAAAAAGAGAGATAAGAAGAGAAAATAAATATGATGCGATAATAATGGATCCACCTTCATATGGTAGAGGAAAAAATGGTGAAGTATGGAATATTGAAAAAGATTTTGATGAATTAATTTACTTATGTTCAAAAGTATTAACTGATAAACCATTATTTATTCTTGTAAATACTTATACAGGTGGATTATCTGGAACAATAATATCTAATGTAATAAAATTATATATGAAAGATAAAATTTCAAATATTACTTTTGATGAAATTGGACTAAAGCAGAAAAATACAAATAATTTTTTACCTTGTGGAATAACTACTATATGTGAATTTTAAAATATAAATTTTAAAACTATTGTAATATTACATAAAATATGGTAAAATATATATATTATAAAGGGAGGAAAGTTTATGTTGTCAGAACCAAATGTAAATGAAATATTACCTAAAGTTGGAAATAGATATGAAGCAGCTGTTGCAATTGCAAAACGTGCAAGAGATATTGAAAAAAGGCGTATTAGCGAAGGAGATACTGATATTACCGACGCTGTTGATATTGCATCAAAAGAAATCGCAAATGAGAGTGTATATGTTTTAAAAAATAAAAAATTTGTTATTGATCCTAATAAAGAAATAATAGAAAAAAATATTATAGAAGATACTGAAAAGCTTGAAGGAAAATAATAATTATAAATATAAATAAAAATAATTAAATCAACTATGGAAAGTTATGTTCATAGTTGATTTTAAAATTTTATTTTCCGTATAAACATTACTACAATAATATATCCGTATTTTTCACTAGGTACTACACCTATTCCAACATAATTATATGCAGAAGACAAAATGTTCTTTTTATGTGTCTCAGAGTTTAACCACGAATTTACAGCATCTGTAACATCGGAATTTCCGGCTATATTTTCTCCTGCTGTTTTATATGATATTCCAAAGTTTTGCATCATTTTAAATGGATCACCATAAGATGGTGAAGTATGAGAAAAATAATTGTTATTTACCATATCTTCAGCTTTTTTCATTGCTACTTCATTTAATTTATCATTAATAGCAAGAGGGGGAAGATTATTTTCACTTCTTGCTTTATTTATTAAGTCTAAAACTAATTTTGAGTTATCAATATTTTCATTTTGGTTGTCTTGAACTTTACTAACTAAATCTTCTCTAACCATTCCTACCATATTATTTTCTGTTATAACTAATAAGAAATTACCTATTTTACCTATAACTTCTAGCTTATCGTTTTTATTTAATTTTGAATATGAAGCAAAATTAGTTCCAGGTCCACCACGTAAATTTGTATTATTATCATTTACTGTTACATAATATTTTTCTAAATTTTCATAATTATTTGAATTATCATTATTTACTTCATTTTCTTTAACATAACTTTTAGAAAGAACACCTACTTGATTATCTTTTAATAATACAATATAAAAATCAGATATTTCGCCTACAATTTTTACATTTGTTCCACTAGGAACTGTTTTTATTATATTTGATGATGAAATAACAGGAGCTTTTCTAAATATAACATTAGCAGTTGTAGTTGCATCTTTTGGATTAAAATTTGAACTTGAATACCCTATTATATTAGATATGAATATTAATAATAGCACTGTAATTGACATTAATAATAAAAATTTTTTATTTGATATCATAAATTATACACCTCATAGATATTTTGTGATAATTATTTAAAAGTATAATAAAAATTAAATTATTAATATAAAATTTTAATATTTATAATATGTATAAAAATACAAATATTACCAATCATAAAAATAGAGGTGAAATTTATGCAATTAAATGATGGTGAATTATTTTGGAGGAAAAAATCAAAAATTAATAGAACATATCCATACTTAACTAGAGATATAAATTGTGATGTACTTATAATTGGTGGTGGAATAACTGGTGGTCTTACTGGTTATTTTTTAGCAAATGAGGGAGCTAATGTTGTAATAGTAGAAAAGAATATAATAGGATTTGGTAGTACAGTGTCTTCTACGGCACTTTTAGATTATCAAACAGATATGGATATATATAAATTAGAAAAAATAATAGGAGCTCAAGGAGCAAAAAGAGTTTATAATCTATGTCATGAGGCATTGTCTAAGTTTGATAAAATAAATAAAAAATTAAAAGCAAATACTGAGTTTTATATACAAGATAATATATATTTTACAAACAGATTTATGCAAAAAAGTACTATAGCAAGAGAATTTGAAATAAGAAAAAAAATGGGATTTGATACCTCATATATTGATAATCATAATTTAATAAATTTAAATAGTGCCATTATTACTAAAAAATCGAGTGCAGTAGTAAATCCATATCAATTTACTCAAAGTCTTTTTGAGTATCTTAATAAACTAGAAAATGTAAAAATTTTTGAACATACAGAAATTGAAGATATAAAATGCTTAGCAGATTTAAATGTATGTAAAACAAATAATAATTTTAAAATAAAAGCTGATAAAGTAGTTTTTGCTTCAGGTATTGAAACCTTAAAAATACTTCCTAATTTACCAGTTGAACTTAATAGAACTTTTACTCTTGTTTCAGAGCCTATACCTGAACTTAAAAAATATAATACAAATTTTACGGCAAGAGATAATTTAGATCCCTTTCATTATTTTAGATTTACGTCAAATAATAGAATAATATTTGGAGGTGAAAATATAAAACATACAGATAGACAAACTGATAGTAGATATTTAACTTCAATTTCAAATGATAAATATAGAAAGTTATTTAATTTCATACATAAAACACTATATAAAATAGAAGATATACCAATTGAATTTGCTTTTAGTTCTGTATATGCTTCGACTAAAGATGGATTGCCAATAATTGATGAAATTCCTAATATGTCTAATTGCTTTTGTAATTTAGGCTTTGGAACAAATGGAATAATATATTCTTTAATAGGCGCAGATATGCTAAAAGATGCAATTAAAGGGTTTTATACAAAAGATATTAATTTTTTTAGGTTAAATAGAAGTATTTAAATAGTATATTCAAACATAATTTAGTATAATAAATTTTAGTTACTATTCAGACTACCTTGATCAGAAAGTGCAAAATTAATTAAAATTTAATGTGTATTATACATAATATTGAATTTGTAATACAATTTTAAAATATTATATTTAATTTAGAAATATAGTAATATTAAGGTTAATAATCATTTTTTATAAATTTTATAATCTTCTAGTCTGAATAGTAGCAAATTTTATAATAACTTTCAAAGAATTATTTTAATATATATTGCAAAATATCAAGGTTTATGATATAATTAGATTACTTAATTATTTAGATTAGACTTTTATAAAAAATATTTAAATATATTACTTTCTTATGATTGAAAAATTACTCTAAAAGATTAAGATTATTTATAAATAATAATAACGTCACTTTTATATAATATAAAATTAAATATAAAGAGGTAAGGATAATTATAGTATATAAATTTTGGTTAGGGAGGTATAAGATTGGAAAGGTTAAGAATAGTATACAGTAAATCTAAAGAAGCTGCTTATCTACTACATATAGATCTTATTAGAATATTTGAGCAATCTTTTGTAAGAGCTGGTATAGTAACAGAAACATCAGAGATGTATCCTGTAAAATCAAATCTAATTTTTGCTGATCCACTACCTACAGGTGTTGAGAGTGTAGGTGAAATTGCTGAAATTATGTTAGATGAAAAAGTAGATGTTTCATATTTTATTCGTGAAATTAATAAAGTACTTCCTAATGGAATAACTATACTAAACGGAAAGTATATTGATTTAAATGAAGAAAATTTATTAACTAGAGTATATGCTGCAACTTATATAGTGCATTTTATTTATCCTGAAGACAAAATGGTAAATAAAACAAAAGCACAAATTGATGCAATAAAAAATGATTATAAAGAAAAAATGAAAGAATATTTAACTCAAGATAATATATTAGTGCTAAAAAAATCAAAAAATAGATCTGAAAGAATAGATATAAAACCTTTCATAATTAATCATGATTTTTTAATTGATGGAGCTCTTGAAATAACTTTATTTGCTGGAGTAAAAAATAAGTTAAGTCCTACTAAAGTTATGCAAGGGTATAGAGAATATATTGGAGAAGATATAAAATACTCTTTGAAAAGAACAAAAATATTTTTAAATAAGATGTAAAATTGATATAATTAATCTATTTATATATAATAAAAAATCACTTAAAGAATTGAATAAAATTATAATATTGGAAGTCAAAAATGACTTCCATTTTTTTTCATTATATGATAAAAATATGTTGGTGGTGAATATTTGTCAAAGGATAAATTTAAAAATATTATGGGAAAATATTTTATAGCTGTTATAAATAAAAAGGAGGGAGAATATGGGCAATAGAATTGAAGTAGAGGAAAAATATTTTATAAAAAATATAGAAAAATTAAATAAAATAATTGATTCAGAAGGTTTTAGATTGGTTAATAGTTATAAAGAGATAGATGAATATTTTACGGATATAGATAGTAGGTATATAAAGAATAGAACATGTTTAAGACTTAGAAATACTAATGATAAAGAACTTGAACTTACTTTTAAAGGAAAGTCAAATGAATTTTTAAATAGTTATGCTAAAGTAGAAAAAAATATTGAATTAAAAATTGACCAATATATAGATATAGAAGATATGTTAAAAAAATTAGGATATTATAGCTATGTAATAGTAAATAAAACTAGAAGAACTTATACAAAAAATATAGAAAAATTAACATACAATATAATGATAGATAACATTGAAGATATAGGAAGTTTTGTTGAATTTGAAATTTTATCTGAGGATTTAAATTATCCTTTAAAAGAAATTAAAAAGAAGTTAGAAGCCTTTATATTTTTATTCGAAGACTTAAATTTAGAAGTGGCGAGTTTACCATATAGAGATTTTGTAGCTGAACATATATTTTCAAAAATTAAACCTAAGAACAAATTATCTACTATATTATGTGATCTTGACGGTACATTAATAAATTCTGAAAATATTTTCTTTGAATCCTTTAAAGAAATTTTAAGAGAAAAATTTGGTATTTGTATAACTTTTAGTGAATATGAAGAAAATGAACTAATTAAAAATTCTAATTTAATAAATAAATTAAAACTTGAAAATAAAATTCCAGATAATGTGTTAAATAATGATATTATGCATGATGTATATAATAAATATTTGGATAAATTTAAAGAATTAATAAAGGATGATGATGTATATTTAAATTTTGAACTTTTGAAAAAAATAAAAAGAAAAAATATAAAAATAGGATTAATATCTACTTCTAAGAAAGAATTTATTAATTTAATACTTAAAGACTTACAACTTAATAATTTATTTGATATTATTATTGCTAGAGAAGATGTATTAAATTTAAAACCTAATCCTGAAGCGTATAGTAAAGCTATTAATACTTTAAAAATTAATACAGATGAATGTATTGCTATAGAAGATTCATATAGAGGAATAGAATCATCTACTAAAGCAAATGTAAAAACAATAAAAATAAATGAATATTCTAATCAAAATGAGAGTAAAGAAAATATTATATCTATTGATAAAATAAGTAGGTTACTTTTAATATTAATAAACAATGTGGAAGAAGAAATAAATAATTAAAATGTTATTAAAAAATAAATATGTTCTATGAATTATAGAAAAAAACTAAAAAACAAAAAAGATATTTATAAAATATTAAATAGAAAATATTATGTATTTTAATTGGCATAAAAAGTTGAATGGTAGTGAATTGTAATATATAATTATAAAAAAAATAATTCTTATGTAAACAAACTATTGACTTTAAATTTTATATATGTAATAATATAAATAGCTGTTAAGGAAGGCGGTGGAGAATATGCAAATAACAGACGTTAGAGTAAAAAAGATTGCTTCTCAAAATAAAATGAAAGCTGTAGCTTCTATCACAATTGATGAAGTATTTGTAATACATGATATCAAAGTTTTAGAAAGCGAAAAAGGATTATTTATTGCTATGCCAAGCAGAAAAATTCCTAATGGTGAGTTCAAAGATATTGCTCATCCATTAAATACTGAAACTAGAGAAATGTTACAAAAAGCTATTATTGATAAATACAATGAAACAGAAGAAGCTGAGTAATATAAATTAGTATAAAATAAGAGGGTTTTATTAACCCTCTTTTATAGTTATATAATATTAAACTATATTGTGAGGTGATTAAATGACAGATAGATTAAAAGAAATTGTAAAAAACATTCCATTTAATCCTGGTATATATATGATGAAAGATGAATCCGGTAATATAATTTATGTTGGAAAAGCAATATCTCTAAGAAAAAGAGTTAGACAATATTTTCAAAAAAATAATAAGTCAAAAAGAATTGAAAGTATGGTGTCTAATATACATGATATATCATACATTGTAACAAGAAATGAGGTAGAAGCTTTAGTATTAGAATGCAATTATATTAAAGAAAATAGACCTAAATATAATGTAATGTTAAAAGACGATAAAACTTACCCATATATAAAAATTAAAGTTAATGACAAGTACCCTACAATATTAGTTACAAGAAAAAAAATAGATGATAAGGCATTGTACTTTGGACCATATACTAATACTGGAGCTATGCGTGATACATTAAATACAATAAAACAAATTTTTCCAATAAAAAGATGTAAATATAATTTATCTAAAAAGACAATAAGTAGACCTTGTTTATACTATCATTTAGGAAAATGTTTAGGACCATGTATAAATGACGTATCAAAAGAAGAGTATTCTAATATGATTGGTCAAGTGGTAATGTTTTTGCAAGGAAAAACAAATGATATAAAGGTAATATTAGAAAAACAAATGGAAGATTGTATTGAAAATCTAAAATTTGAACAAGCAGCTTTAATTAAGAAAAGAATTGATGATATAGAAAAGGTAAGTATTAAACAAACAGTAGCAAATTTAAATGAAAATAGTACTGATATATTTGCTTTTATATTTCAGAATAATAAATTATATATTCAAATATTTAAAATTAGAAATTATAAGGTAGTATTACATGATAATATAGAAATAGATGATATTATTGATACAGAAGTTGATGAACAAGTATTACATATAATTTCTACATATTATATAGAAGTAGAAGATATACCTAAAAAAGTATATGTTAAATTAGAGGAACATAGTATAGAACTATTGAATGAATATTTCAAAGAAAAGAACATAAAAATACAAATAATATGTCCTAAAAAAGGTGAAAAATTAGATTTAATTAAAATGGTTGAAAATAATATTAAGATAAATATTGAATCCAAGAAGGATAATGTAGTAGATAAGCTAAAAAATATAATTGGTAGATTAAGAAGTATAAATTCTATAGAAAGTTTCGATATATCTAATTTACGAAATGAATATATTGTTGGATGTATGATAAGATTCGAAGATAATAAATTAAATAAAAAGAAGTACAGGAAATTTAAAATAAGAAGTACTTTAACACAAGATGATCCAAAGTGTATGTATGAAGTTATTTCAAGAAGATTAAAACATAAAGATGAGTGGGAACTTCCTGATTTATTTTTAATAGATGGAGGAAAGACACAGTTGCAAATGGTAAAGAAGGCTTTATCTGAGGCAAATGAAGATGGAATAGATGTATATGGAATGGTTAAAAACAATAAACATAGAACTAGCAAACTTATAGATATGCAAGGAAATTATATTGATATATCTAGTAACAAAGATGTGTTAAATTTTTTGACATTTATTCAAGATGAAGTACATAGATTTACAATTTCATATCATAGAAAGCTAAGAGACAGTATAAAATAATAATTCATAAAATAATATAATTTATTAAAAAATTAATTAAATATAATTTATTGGTAATAATATATTAAAGGAGGATTATTTTATGTCATATACTCAAAAAATTGAATGTAGTGTTTCTTCTTGTGCACATAATTGTCTTGAAGATGGTACATGTAGGCTAGATAGAATTAAAGTTAAACCATGTACTATGTTAGGAAATGATAGAAGCCCTGAAGCAGAAACTGCATGTGGTTCGTATAACTATGTAGGTGAACTAAATACTGTAGAAAGAATTGGTAGAGGAAATATGTAAAGCAAGGTTAGAAGTAAAGTATTCACCTTGCTTTACACTTTTATCGCTAAAATTTAAATAAATATTGCAAAAAGAAAATACTTAGAATATAATATATAATGGAAAAAGGTGATGATTATATGAAAAATTTAAAATTATCTAAGTTTAAAGAGGATATTAATGGAAAAAAAGTTGCAGTATTAGGTTTAGGAAAAAGTAATATACCAGCAATTAAATACCTTAATAAATTAGGTGCTAAGATAATTGCTTATGATAATAAAAATAATTTAAGTGACGAATGTAAAGAAATATTAAATTTAGATAATATTAAATTTAATTTAGGAGTTAATAAATTTATTGGATTAAATGATGTAGATTATATCATAAGAAGTCCAGGAGTAAAACCTTTTATTAAAGAAATTGAAGAAGCACAATCTAAAGGTGTTATACTTACATCAGAAATTGAACTTTTAGTAGAACTTGCTCCATGTAAAGTAATTGGAATTACAGGGAGTGCAGGTAAGACTACTACTACTACGATTATATCTAAATTTTTAGAAAAATCTAAATATAAAGTGTGGGTAGGTGGTAATATTGGTACACCACTTTTTGCTAATTTAGATGATATAAAAGAAGATGATATTATTGTACTTGAATTAAGCAGTTTTCAACTTATGACAATGAAAAAAAGTCCAGATATTTCTTTAATAACTAATATATATGAGGATCATTTAGATTATCATAGGAATTTTGAAGAGTATGTTGAGGCTAAAACAAATATATTTATGAATCAAAACAATAAAGATAAATATATATGTATTTTTAATAAAGATGATAAATTTACAACATCTTTTTTAGATAAATTAAGTAAGACTAATAGTGACCATGAAATTAGATTTTTTTCAAGTGATGAAAAGTTAGAAAACGGAGTTTACTTAGATGAAAAAAGTATAAACATAAATATACGGAAATAGAAAAGAGTGTATTGATATTTCTAATGTAAAAATAAAAGGGCAAAAGAATTATTTAAATGTTTGTGCGGCTATTTGTGCGGTCATAGATTTTGTAAGTATTGATGATATTATACAAGTATTAAAAGAATTTAATGGAGTAGAACATAGACTTGAGTATGTTGATAAAAAAAATGGGGTAGAATATTATAACGATTCTATATCTACAACTCCTGGAAAGGCACTGGCAGCTCTTAATGCCTTTGATAGAAAAATTATTATGATTGCAGGTGGATATGATAAAAATCTTGACTACACACAATTAGGTGATATTATAATAGATAAAGTAAAATGTATAATACTACTTGGAAATACAAGTAAAAAAATAAAAGAAGCTATAATTAACTCAAATAATTATGCTAAAGATAATATAAAAATAATAGAGGTAAATACTTTGCAAGAGGCAATAAATGAGTCAGTAAAAAATGCTAATCATGATGATATTGTAGTAATGTCACCTGCTTCTGCATCTTTTGACATGTATAAAAATTATAAAGAAAGAGGTAATTATTTTAAAGAACTTGTAAGTAAAATATAAATTATTAAATAAAAAATTAGATATCCTAAAATAGTATATATAATAATTATATATAAATAATATATTTTAGGATTTTATTTTACTTGACATATACCCATAGGGGGTATATAATGTATAATGTAGGTGATAAAATGAATGATTGCTGTTGTAAAAAAAGTACATATAGATCTGATGAAGAAAAAAATAAACTGATTAAAAGACTTAATATTATTGAAGGGCAAGTAAGAGGAATTAATAAAATGGTTTTAGATGATAGATACTGTGATGATATATTAATACAAATCGCTGCAGTAAATAATGCCTTAAAAAGTCTAGGAAATAGTATATTACAAAATCATTTAAAAAGTTGTGTGGTAAATAATATACAAAATGGCAAATTAGATATATTAGATGAACTTATGTTAATAATTAAGAAATTACAATAGTTTATGTAATATATATAGAGAGGGAAAAGTAATGGAAAAAGAAAAGTTTAATATCTACGGAATGACATGTAGTAGTTGTGCATTACATGTTGAAAATGCTGTAAAGAAGTTAAAAGGTGTAAAGACGGTTAATGTTAATTTACTTTCTAATAGTATGATTGTAGAGTATGATAGTAATATATTAAATAATAGTGAAATAATTGAATCTGTAAAAAAAGCAGGTTATGATGCAAGTATTTTTAAAAGTAAAAAAGGTAGTATAAATGAGGATAAAAAAATAAATAAAGTTAATTCTGATATACAGAATATGAAAAAAAGATTAATTGTATCTATAATATTTCTAATTCCACTTATGTATATATCAATGCATCATATGTTATATGAATATATTGGATTACCAATTCCTAAAATTATTTCAATTATTTTTGATGGATATGAAAATTCGGTTATATTTGCATTTGCACAGTTTTTATTATTATTACCTATTATATTTATAAATATTAACTACTATATAATAGGTTTTAAAAGGCTATTTAAAATAAAACCTAATATGGATTCACTAATTGCAATAGGATCAAGTGCTGCAACGTTATATGGAATACTTGCTATATTTATTTTAGGTTATGGATTAGGACATGGAAATACCTATTTAGTCGAAAGATATTCTATGGATATATATTTTGAATCTGCTGGTACTATCCTTACTTTAATTACGCTTGGAAAGTATTTAGAACTAAAGTCTAAAGCAAGAACTACTAGTGCAATTGAAAAATTAATTAATCTAGTCCCAAAAAATGTTACTATTATACGAGATGATAAAGAATTTAATATAAGTATAGAGGAGGTTATGCTAGGAGATATATTACTAGTTAAGCCTGGAGAGAGTATTGGAGTAGATGGTAATATTATAGAGGGAAATTCATTAGTTGATGAATCTAGTATTAGTGGTGAGAGTATACCAGTTGCTAAAAAAATTGGTGATAATGTTATATCTGGAACTATTAATAAAAATGGATATTTAAAAATAAAAGCAACAAAAGTAGGTGAAAATACTACTATTTCACAAATTATAAAGTTAGTGGAGGAGGCAAGTAATTCAAAAGCACCTATATCTAAAATAGCAGATAAAGTAAGTAGAATTTTTGTTCCTACTGTTATTTTAATTTCTTTAACTACCTTTATAATTTGGATTTTAATAGGTCAGACTTTTGAGTTTGCACTTACTATGTCAATAGCTGTTTTAGTTATATCTTGTCCTTGTGCTCTAGGTCTTGCAACTCCAGTTGCTATTATGGTAGGTACTGGAAAAGGAGCAGAAAATGGTATATTAATAAAGTCAGCAGAGAGTTTAGAATTACTTCATAAAGTTGATACAATAATACTAGATAAAACTGGTACAATAACTGAGGGAAAACCAAAAGTTACAGATATTATCTCTAATATAGAAGAAAAAGAGTTATTAAAAATAGCAGGAAGTTTAGAAAAAAATTCGGAACATCCACTATCAGAGGCAGTAATGAATAGATTAAAAGATGATAATATTGAGATTTTAGATGTAGAAAAATTTGAAAATGTATCTGGAAGAGGAGTAAAAGGAAAAATAAATAAGAAACAGTATTTTGCAGGTAATATTGCATTTATGAAGGAAAATAATATTGATACAACTAAAGTTACTGTATCTTGTACAAATCTTCAAAATGACGGAAAAACACTTTTATACTTTGCAAATAATAAAGAGATAATAGGAGTAATTGCTGTTTCTGATGTAATAAAGCCTACTAGCTATAAAGCAATTGAGGAATTAAAGAAAAGAAATATAAAAATAGAAATGGTTACAGGAGATAATAATACTGTTGCAAAATCAATTGGAAATAAGGTAGGTATTACTAATATTGTATCTGAAGTGTTACCACAATATAAAGCAAGAGAAGTAGAAAAATTACAAAAAGTTGGAAAGAAAGTTGCATTTGTTGGTGATGGAATAAATGATAGCCCCGCACTAGTTAAAGCAGATGTGGGTATAGCTATAGGCTCAGGAGCAGATATTGCAATTGAATCTGCAGATATAGTTTTAGTAAAAAATAGCTTACTTGACGTAGTAGGAGCAATTGATTTAAGTAAAGCGGTTATAAAAAATATAAAAATGAATTTATTTTGGGCATTTTTATATAATATTATAGGTATTCCAATAGCTTGTGGAATATTTTATCCAATCTTTGGTTTAAGATTAAATCCAATGATATGTGCATTTGCTATGAGTCTTAGCTCAGTATGTGTTGTAACAAACGCTTTACGATTGAAAAAATTTAAGTTAAATTTTAGAGAGGAGAAAGGTAAAATGAAAGAGATTATAAAAAATATTAGTATAGAGGGAATGAGTTGCAATCATTGTAAAATGACAGTTGAAAAAGCATTATATGCAATAGATGGAGTTACTGATGTAAGTGTAAATTTAGAGAAAAAGCAAGCAACAATAAAATTGTCAAAAGAAGTTAGTGATGATAAGATTAAAGCCATAATAAGTGAAGCAGGATTTATAGTAAGTAAAATTACATTGTAGTAGGATCTGTACAAAGCTATTGTAAGTTTTTTATACAATTTTTATAATAACCTAAATTATAATATTAATAAAAGTGTAAATATTTTTCTATATAAATTTTAACGTGTTAAAAAACATTGACAAAAATATTTTTATGTTGTATAATACGGCTATAACTCAATAAAAACCTAAAATTAATATTTAAAGGAAGGATGTTATTATGAAAATTATAACAGAAATGACATTTATTGAAGAGATAAATGATCAAAGTTTGCTTGAAGAGATAAGCTTAAAATGTCAATTTAGTGAAATAAGAAAACTAGCAGTAAAAAAAATTACAGATCAAAGAGTACTTGCTAAAGTAGCTTTGAAAGATGAAGATGACAGAGTGATACTCGCAGCAGTAAGAAAAATTACAGATCAGGCAATTCTTACAGATATAGTTTTTTCAGAGAAATATTATTGGATTGCAAGGCAAGCTGCAGTAAAAAATATTGAAGACCAGGAAGTTATTGCTAAAGTAGCTTTATATGATAGAGATTATAATGTAAGAGCTGAAGCAGTAAAAAAACTTGAAGACCAAGATACACTTATTAAAGTAGCTTTACTAGATACGAATTGGTTAGTAAAGGAACCTGCAGTTGAAAGAATAACTAATCAGGAATATCTTTGTAAGATAGTTTTGTCGCCTTTGCAATCACTTAGCAGTGTATTATTAGCTCTTGAAAGAATTACAGATGAAAATTTAATAAAATATATTTTAAATAAAACAACAGATCCATATATAAAAGCTATCTGTGAGCAAAACATTGAAAATAAATAAAATAATATAAAAAGGTATAAAAATCTATAAAATATAGAAATTTATACCTTTTTTGTTACTATTCAGACTACCTTGATCAGAAAGTGCAAAATTAATTAAAATTTAATGTGTATTATACATAATATTGAATTTGTAATACAATTTTAAAATATTATATTTAATTTAGAAATATAGTAATATTAAGGTTAATAATCATTTTTTATAAATTTTATAATCTTCTAGTCTGAATAGTAACCCTTTTTTCATATTATTTTTAATTTAAATACATTGCTTTTTGATATTAAACATGTTAGAATATTAAATATAAAAGTAATAATATTTTAATTATAAAATTGAACATATTAAAGTAATAAATAACGAGGAGAGAGTAATGAATAAAGATATAGAAATAATAAAAAGAAAAGCAGTAAATATATTTTCTGAAGAAGATTTTGATAAAAAGATAAATAGTAATAAAAAATTAACAATAAAATTTGGAGCTGATCCATCTAGACCAGATTTACATATAGGACATAGTGTATTACTTAGAGTATTAAAACAATTTCAAGATATGGGACATGAAATAGTATTTGTTATTGGTGATTTTTCAGCTATGATAGGTGATCCATCAGGTAGAAGTAAAACAAGACCTTCACTTACATTAGAGCAAACTAGGGAATCTGCCAAAACTTATTTAAAACAAGTTACAAAAATTTTAGATAAAGATAAAACAAAAATAGTCTTTAACTCAGAGTGGTTATCTAAGATGAATTTTAAAGATATTATTGGTTTAACAAGTAAGTATACAGTAGCAAGAATATTAGAAAGAGATGATTTTAAAAATAGATTTGAAAATAATTTACCACTTTCAATGCATGAATTATTATATCCATTAATTCAAGGTTATGATTCAGTTGCATTAAAGGCTGATATTGAAGTTGGAGGAACAGATCAGACATTCAATCTATTAGTTGGTAGAGAGTTACAAAAGGATTATGGTCAAGAAAGCCAAGTTGTAATTACATTTCCATTACTTGTTGGGTTAGACGGTAAGGAAAAAATGAGTAAATCTTTAGATAATTATATTGGATTATCAGACTTACCTTTTGATAAGTTTGAAAAGAGTATGAAAATACCAGATAATCTTTTAAAACAATATTTTGAGTTGACAACTGATATTTGTAAAGACGAAATTGATAGAATAATGAGTGGTGATATAGTAGAGGCACATATGTTATATGCTAAAGAATTATTAAAAATGTATGATGATGTAAATGAGTTTGAAAGTTTAAAAGAAAGATACCAAAAGATTGCAAAAGGAAGAATTCCTGATAATATTGAAGAAGTTAAAATAGATGAAAATGAAATTAGTATTTGTGATTTATTAATAAAAGTAGGTTTTGCAAATTCAAAGAGTGAAGCTAGAAGAATGATATTAGGAAATGGTGTAAAAATTAATTCAAGTACCGTGACAGATATAAATAAAATAATTAATACAAATGAAGAAACTGTGGTACAGTTTGGTAAAAATAGATTTAAAAAGATAATAAAATAAACTTAATTATATGTAAACAGAGTAGCGCTTATATATAGTAGCTACTCTTTAAATAACACTTATATTTAATACATTAATATTTATTATTAATTACAAAACAAATATAAATTCTATAATATTATATTGAAAAAAATAAAAAGTGAGAGTATAATATTTGTTATAGTATTTAAAATAATACTGTAGGTAAAAATAGGTGATAAATTTGCTAAAAAAAATATTGAAAAATACAGATTATATTTTATTAATATCGACATTACTTTTATTTGTGATTGGAGTATTTGCAATTTTTTCTGCGGGATACAATACAACTTTAAATAAAGATGAATATATAAAACAAATAATATGGTTTGGCGTTACTTTTGCTATTATGATAGTAGTTTGGTTAGTAGATTACAGTATGTTTGATATATTTGGTTATATATTATATGGTATAAATCTTGTACTATTAGTTCTGGTACTGTGCATGCCTAAATTAATGGGTGCTAGTAGTTGGTTTAATTTAGGTGGTATGTTATATCAGCCCTCAGAGTTAATGAAGATATCATATATTATATGTAGTGCAAAATTAATAAGCATTCTTAAGGGGATAAATAAAGTAGAAAAAAAGAAAAGAATAATAACTTACCTATGTTTAATTGCTTTGTTTGTAATACCTTTTATATTAATTATATTGCAACCTGATTTTGGAACAGCTATAGTATTTATAGTTATAATGTCATTTATGGTATTTTACTTTGGAATAAAGTATAGATATATATTTATAACACTGGCAGTTCTAATTATTTTAATACCTCTAGTTTATTTATTTGTACTAAATCCTGTACAACAAGATAGAATTAATGTATTTTTAAATCCAGAATTAGACGCTCTAGGAAGTGGCTATAATGCTATACAATCAAAAATGGCAGTAGGTTCTGGAATGCTATTTGGAACTGGATTTTTGAAGGGATCACAAACACAAAACGGCTATCTACCAATTAAATCATCTGATTTTATTTTCTCAGTAATTTCTGAAGAATTCGGTTTTATAGGCTCTACTGTAGTAGTAATTTTATTTGTAATATTACTGTTTAGATTAATAAAGATTTCTAAATCAACACAAGATAATTTTGGAAAATTTATGATAGTAGGGATTACAGGCATGATATTTTTTCACTTTGTTGAAAATATAGGAATGACAATTGGACTTTTACCAATAACAGGTGTACCTCTTCCATTTGTAAGTTATGGTGGAAGTAGCTTAATTACAAATGGCATAGCAATAGCAATAGCTCTTAATGTTTCGGCTAGAAAAACTAAAGGCACATTTATGTAATTTATAAGTACAAAAATATGTAATATAATTTTAAATTTATCTGTAATATAATTTTAAATTTATCTTTACATTTCTCATAATTTGTGATATAATAAATTTACATAATAAAATAAGTAATAATAGTAATGTTATTATTATTTAAAATTTTTAAAACTTTAAAAATGGAGGAATCTTTTATGTGTGTTAGCTTTGTAAGAAATGAAAAAAATTTAGTTGTTTTAGGGAAAAAAGAATTTTTTAATGATATTATTCGTATTATAATACGGAATAGCTTTATATCACTAGAAAATGAAAAAAAGTTATGCTATTTAATTGAAAATATGAATAGTATAGCCAGTGTAATAATAAAATCAAGCAATATAGTGGTATTTAAGCTAAATATGATAAATATCACTATAGAGGATAAAATATTGTATGACAATTTAAACAATTTATTTGAAAAATTGTTAAAAGAATCTATAGGTAGTTTGGTTATATACTAATAATAAGTAGAGTGAAATTTTTAAATAAAGTTTCACTCTGCTTTTATATTATATTTGCTAATTTTCTTGAATATTGACACATAATATTATATAATATATCTATAATTTTTAGGAGGGTTTATGAATATTGGAATAGATATAGATAACACATTAACAGATATAGAAAAAGAATTGTTTAAAGTCGCAAATATATATACAAAAGAAATTAATCCTAATTTTATACCACATAAATTTATAGAGTATGATGGAATACGTAATATGTCTGATTTTTATTCTTTTATTTTTGGTTGGAGTAGTAAAGAAACAGAATATTTTTTTAGAAATCCAAGAATAGAAGTTGTAGATAATGCAAAACCTAGAAAATATTCAAGAGAAGTTATAAAAAAGTTAAAAGATGAAGGAAATAATATATATATTATAACAGCAAGGACAAAAAGATTTGATGATATTCCATATGAAAGATCAAAAAATTGGCTTGATAAAAATGATATA
Organism: uncultured Clostridia bacterium; assembly: GCA_947626975.1. Lineage (GTDB taxonomy): Bacteria > Bacillota > Clostridia > TANB77 > CAG-465 > CAG-465. The sequence goes on along the minus strand of CANQUF010000010.1, from coordinate 14,277 downwards.
ATATACGATAAATTAATAGTAGAAGCAGTAGATAAAGTAAGTGCTTCTAAAGAATTAAATGTTAAATTATTTATAGATGATCAACTAAATAATTGTATTAATCTCTCAAAAAATGGAATACATACTATTAGATTAACAGATAGTAATAAAAAATATGAAAATATTGTAAATATAAAAAGTTGGGATGAAATTTATAAATATATAAAAGGCTTAAATATTGTTCATGGAGAGACAAGCTATGAATAATTATATAAAAGAACTAAATATAGGTGAAGTAAAATTAAAAAATAATATTTTTTTAGCGCCTATGGCTGGAATTACTGATATTGCTTTTAGGAAAATTGTAAGAGAAATTGGTAATCCTGCCCTTACTTTCACTGAAATGGCAAGTACTAAGGCTATGGAATTTAGAAGTATGAAAACTGAAAAAATTCTTGAAATACCAGAATATGAAAGACCATCTGCAGTTCAAATATTTGGCAGTAATAAAGATGTTATATCTAATACTATAAAAAAATTAAATGAAGATAATAGTATTGATATAATTGATATAAATATGGGGTGTCCAGCTCCAAAACTTGTAAAAAATGGCGATGGAGCAGGACTATTATTAGATTTAAAAAATGTAGAAAATATTATTAAAGAAGCAGTAAAAGTATCTAAAAAACCTATTACTATAAAAACTAGAAAAGGATTTAATGAAGAAAAAATCACAGCACTAGAAGTTGCAAAAATTGCTGAACAAAATGGTGCATTAGCTATAACTATACATGGAAGGACAAGAGAACAATACTATTCAGGTAAATCAGATTTAGAAATAATAAGAAAAGTAAAGGAAACAGTGAGTATTCCTGTCATTGGAAATGGTGATGTTATAGACATAGAAAGTGCTAAAAAAATGTTCTCATATACTAAATGTGATGGGATAATGATTGCACGTGGAGCTCAAGGAAATCCTTGGATTTTTAAAAGTATTTTAACTGGTAAAAAATATTGTCCAAATTTGAAAGAATTATTTGATACAATACAGAAACATATTGATTATCAATTGGAATATGATGATAAAAAGCAGGCTAATTTAAAATTAAGAAAGCATATTGCATGGTATTTAAAAGGACTTAAAGGTAGTAGTAATATACGAAATGAAATAAATAAATCTGATAGTATAGAAATTACAAGAAAAATTTTGAACGATTATTATGTAAGTTTACTTAGATTAAATTAAAGTCAAAAACAATATATATATTCTTGTAAGATATACATAAATTTGATATAATATATTTATGATAAATAAAGATTTAAAAACAAAAATTTTAAATTATTATAGCAAAAAAGATGATAAAATTTTTGCTGGAGTAATAATAGATAAGATTAATAAATTTGAAAGTAATAATTATTTAGTATATACTAATTTCTTAAACGAAAACGAAAAAGAAATAGCACTAAGTATTTTGAACAAATTAAATATTAAGTATTATATATTTTCGCCTCTAAAAGATACAAGTAAAGTGGTAATATTTCTTTTACCAGAATATATGTTAAAAGAAAATATAGAAGATATTTTTAATAAATATATTAGTGTTATAAAAATAGTGCCAAAACTAAAAGATAAAGTAACCCATAGAGAATATATGGGGAGCATTTATTCTATAGGACTAAAAGATGATATGATAGGAGATATTTTTGTATATAACGATCAAGCATACTTTTTTACTTTTATGCAAAATGTAGATTATATATTAAATAATTTAACTAGTGTAGGAAAATCAAATATAAAAATAGAAACTCTTGATATATATTCAGATGAAGTACAAAATATAAAAATAAAATATAAAAATATTACTGTTATGATACCATCTAATAGAATAGATGCAATACTTTCTGAGGTGTATTTAATTAGCAGAAATAAGATAAAAGATAAAATTAATAATGGTGATTTGTATATAAATTCAAAGGAGATGTTTTTTGCAGCATATAATGTTAAAGAGGGTGATATAGTATCATTTAGTAAATGTGGTAAATTTAAAATAGGAAAAATTCTTGGAAATACAAAAACAGGAAAAATTATTTTAAATATAGAAAAATATAGTTAAGAGAAGGGAAAATAATGAAAGTAGCATTTTATACACTTGGATGTAAGGTAAATCAATATGAAACAGATATAATGATTAAACAATTTAAAGATAATGGTTATAATATAGTTAATTTTAGTGATAAAGCAGATATTTATATTATCAATTCATGTTCTGTAACTAATATGTCTACAAGAAAAACAAGGCAATATTTAAGTAAAGCAAAAAAGCAAGGTGGAATTGTTGTATTAGTTGGTTGTTATGCACAAGAAATAAAAGATAACATGAAAATATCAAATGTTAATTTAATACTTGGAAATGATGAGAAAAAAGAGATAATTAAGTATGTAGAAAAGTATTTAAATGAGTATAAAAAAGATAATGATAATGAGATTAAATATACAATAGGGGATATATCAAGCATAAAAAAATATATTCAAAAAGACAATTTAAATAAAGGTATAAATATTAGAGAAAGTGTAAAAATAGAAGATGGTTGTAACAATTTTTGCTCATACTGTATAATTCCATACTTAAGAGGTAGAGTTAGAAGTAGAGATATAAAAAGTATAAAGGAAGAAGTAACAAATTTAGTAAAAAGTGGTGTAAAAGAAGTAGTATTAGTTGGAATAGAAATTGCCTCTTATGGAAAGGATTTAAATAATACACTAAATTTAGTAGATGTAGTAGAAGAAGTAAGTAAAATTAATGGACTTGATAGAATAAGACTTGGTTCTTTAGAGCCAAGAGTACTTACAGATGAAAATATTATACGTATGTCAAATATAAAAAAATTATGTCCTCATTTTCATATTTCAGTACAAAGTCTTGATAATTCCGTACTCTCAAGGATGAATAGACATTACACTAGGGAGTTCTTATTTGATAGAGTAAATACATTAAGGAAATATTTTAATGATATTGCTTTTACTTGTGATATAATTGTTGGATTCCCAGGAGAGACTGATGAAGAATTTAGTAATACTTTAGATGGTGTCAAAAGAATTGGTTTTTATGAATTACATGTATTTAAATATTCTAAAAGAAAGTGGACAAGTGCTTCTAAAATGGAAAATCAAGTAGATGGTAATATTTCGTTAAAAAGAAGTGAAGAACTTATTTTACTTGGCAAAAAAATGAAAAAAGAATTTATGAGTAAATATATAAATAAAAAGGTAAATGTATTATTTGAATCTTTTAAAGATGGATATTTGTATGGATATACTCCAAATTATATTAAAGTAAAAGTAAAAGGAGATAAAAAATTAGTATCTAGTAATACTTGTGTATTAATATATTCTATTAATGAAGATTATGCTTTAGGAAAGTTATGATTCATCATAGTTTTAATAATGGCCTTATAGTAGGAAGATTTGAACCATTACATATAGGGCATCAACATTTAATTAATACTGCGCTTAGTAATTGTGATAGAGTATTAATATTTATTACTACTAATACTAAAAAAGATAAAAATAATCCATTTAGCTTTTCATATAGAAAATATTTAATTAATAAAGTATTTAAAAATGAAATAAATGCAGGTAGAATAGTAATATCTAATTTTATTAATAATGTCTCATTTGATCATATATATGGGAAAAGCTTATTAAAAAAAGCAAAAGAAATATTAAATGATGATGTTAATTGTATAATATATGGAAGTGATAAAAATATTGAGAAATGTTTTTCAAAGGAAGATGTAAAATTAATTTCTCAAATTAGAATGAATAGAAATATAGTAAATATTAGTTCTACTAAAGTAAGAGAGTTATTAATAAAAAAAGATATTGAAAACTTAAAAAAGATGATAGATAAAATGTTATATGAAGATATAGATAATATGATAAAAATAGTACATGAAGTTAAGTAAAATAAATAAAAATCAATAAAATTTAAAAATAGGCACTATTCTTTAAAGAATTAATAATATTTATATATTTTATTATAAATTTATTAAAATATATTTATATCAATATGAATAAATAATAAAGACATCTAATAAGGCTTTTAAAAAAGCTGGAATAAAAAAATGAATAGATAAAAATAATAAAATATAAAGTAAAAAAAGCATATAGAAAGATTATTAGTTCCTATATGCTTTATTATTTGTATATACTTACATAGAGTATATAATATAATTTTTTTGAGAATAATATTAAAAAATTAAGTATTTCTATTTAAGTTTGTATTTAACTTGACATAGGAATAATTAAATGTTAAAATGTTAGATGTAGCTAACATTTTAAGGAGATATAAAATATGATATCAAAATCATTAGAAGAATATTTAAAAACAATGTATGTGTTAAAAAAACAAAATGGAGAGATAAGAGTTACAGATATAGCTAATAAAATGAATTATACTAAACCTAGCGTAAATAAAGCATTAAATAATTTAAAATCAAATAATTTAATTATTTACGAACCATATGGTATAATTGATTTTACTAGTGAGGGGGAAAATCTAGCAAAGAAAATTGTAGCAGCATTTGATATTGTATATTTATTTTTGACTGAAGTTATAGGGTTAAAAGATAATCAAGAACAAATAATGAATGAAGCTAAAAATATAAAATCTGCTATAAGTGATGAAACTTTAAATAAGCTTGCAAGATATACTCACAAAGAATTAAAATTAGATGAAAATGAGTGCTGTGGATATGATATTAATAAAGAAAAATGTAGAAATTGTTTAAACAAGATTTCTAAAAAAAATATGTTAAGGATGTAATGAAAGGAATTTGTTATGAAAAGTAAATTATTAGAAATAAAAGACTTATATGCAAGTGTAGGCAAAAAAGAAATTTTAAAAGGACTTAATTTAACTGTAAATAAAGGTGAGGTTCATGTAATAATGGGACCTAATGGAGCTGGAAAATCAACTTTTGCAAATGTTATTCTAAATAATCCAGTATATACTAAAACAAGAGGTGTAATTAAATTAGAAGGAGAAAATATTAATGATTTAAAAACTGATGAAATTGCAAGAAAAGGAATATTTATGTCTTTTCAATCACCAGAAGAAATACCTGGAATAACAGTCGCTAATTTTTTGAAATATGCAAAAGCAAAGTCTAGTAATGAAACTCCAAAAGCAGTGAGATTTAAAATTGATTTAGAAAAAAATATGAAGGCATTAAATATAAAAGAAGAATATGCTAAAAGAAGTTTAAATGTAGGATTTTCTGGTGGAGAAAAAAAGAAAAATGAAATATTACAAATGCTTATGTTAAATCCAAAACTTGCTATATTAGATGAAACTGATTCAGGACTTGACGTAGATGCAATAAAAACAGTATCTAAAGGTATAAAATTATTTTTAAATGACAATAATGCTGTTGTTATAATTACTCATGGCACAAAGATATTAAAAGAATTAAACGTAGACTTTGTACATGTTTTAGTTGACGGAAAAATAATAAAAACAAGTACAGGAGAACTTGCAAAAAATATTGAAGAAAATGGATATGAAGAATACAAAAAAAATGAGGTGAACTCTTAAAATGTCAAGTAATAAAAAAACAAATGTAAATGACATAAAAACAAATATATATGATATAAAAAACGAAGATAATTACGAATTTAAAATTAAAAAAGGATTAACAAAAGAAATAGTATTAGAAATATCAAAGCAAAAAAATGAACCAAATTGGATGAAAGAATTTAGATTAAATGCATTAGAAGTATATAATAAACTAGAGTTACCTACATGGGGACCAGATTTAAGTGAACTTAATATGGATGAAATAGCAACATATGTTAGACCTAAATCTGATATAAAATCAAATTGGGATGATGTTCCAGAAGATATAAAAAATACATTTGATAGATTAGGAATTCCAGAAGCAGAAAAAAAATCACTTGCAGGTGTTGGGGCACAATATGATTCAGAAGTTGTATATCATAGTATAAAAGAAGATTTGTTAAAGCAAGGCGTTATATATACTGATATGGATAGTGCATTAAGAGAATATGAAGATATTGTAAAAGAATATTTTATGAAATGTGTCCCTGTAACTGATCATAAATTTGTAGCTCTACATGGTGCAGTTTGGTCAGGTGGTTCTTTTGTATATGTACCTAAAGGAGTTAAAGTTGATATACCTCTACAATCATATTTTAGATTAAATTCACCTGAATCAGGACAATTTGAACATACTTTAATTATTGTAGATGAGGGTGCAAGTCTTCATTTTATAGAAGGATGCTCAGCACCAAAATATAATAAATTAAATCTTCATGCAGGGTGTGTTGAATTATTTGTAAAGGAAAACGCATACCTTAGATATTCTACTATTGAGAATTGGTCTAAAAACATGCTTAATTTGAATACTAAAAAATCAATAGTAGAAAAAAATGGTAAAATAGAATGGGTAACAGGTTCTTTTGGCTCAAAAATCTCTATGTTATATCCAATGAGTATTTTAAAAGGTGAAAATTCAAAAGCTGAATTTACTGGAATTTCTTTTGCTTCAAAAGGTCAAAATTTAGATACAGGATTTAAAGTAATACATAATGCTAAGAATACCTCATCTGTTGTAAACTCTAAATCAATTTCAAAAGATGGAGGAATTGCTACATATAGAAGTCTAGTAAGAATAATGCCTCAAGCTACAAACTCCAAATGTTCGGTATCATGCGAATCTTTGATGTTAGATAATATATCAAGATCCGATACTATACCTGTAAATGATATAAGAACAGATGATGTAGAATTTTCTCATGAAGCTAAAATTGGTAAAATAAGCGATAAAGCAATATTTTATTTAATGTCAAGAGGAATATCTGAAGAAGATGCAAAAGCAATGATAGTAAGAGGATTTGCATATCCTATTTCTAAAGAATTACCAGTTGAGTATGCAGTAGAAATGAATAATTTGATAAATCTTGAATTAGAAGGGAGTATAGGATAATATGAGTATGATTTTAAATGAAACTCCTGCAAGAACATCTAAAAATTTCGACATAAATAATATAAGTATTAATGATAGTAATTATTGTAAGAATATAAATGAATTTAATAATGTTAAAATAATAAATAATAATGAAAAAATTACTATTAATTCAAATGTAGAAAAAAGTAAATTAAAATATAATGTATCAGATAATTTTATTAATCAGATATTAGAAAATTCAAATAGTAATATAAACTTAAATATACAAAAAGATAGTATAAATTTGGAAGATGTAATACTTGATTTTAAATTTGATGATAAAAATGATACATTAGTAGAAAATATACAAATAAATGCTAAAAAGGATACTACTTCAAGTATTGTTATTATATTTAGAGCAGATAAAGAAGATACCAGATTTTATCATAATGGGCTTTTAAAAATAAATCTAGAAGAAAATGCAAAACTTAAAGTATTAGTTATAAATATATTAAATAGTTACTCTAACAATTTTTATACTATTAATAATGAATTAAAAGATAATTCAAATTTAGAATATATAATAGTAGATTTTGGAGGAAAAAATAGTATTTCTAATTATTATTCAAATATAATAGGAGATAATGCGAATAATAAATTAAATACAATATACTTAGGAAAAGATGAACAACAATTTGATTTAAATTATATTTTAGAATTATATGGAAGTAACTCGAATGTAAACATAGACGTTCAAGGAGCACTTACAGATAGTTCTAAGAAAAACTTTAAAGGCACTATTGACTTTAAACAAGGTGCAAAAAAGTCTAAAGGTAATGAAAATGAATATTGTATGTTGCTTTCAGATAAAGCTAAGTCTAAGTCACTTCCAATTCTTCTTTGCCACGAAGATGATGTAGAGGGAAATCATAGTTCATCAGCAGGAAAATTACAAGATAAAGATTTATTTTATATCATGTCAAGAGGAATAGATAGTAAAGATGCAGTAAAGTTACTTGTGAGATCTAAATTTAACTCTGTAATAGATAAAATTGAAAATGATAAAATTAAGAAAATTGTTTTAGAGGAGATAGATAGGAGATTAGTATAGATGAATAATGAATATATTTTAAAAGATTTTCCAATAATTAAAAATAGTAAAGTCACATATTTAGATAGTGGTGCTACTACTCAAAAGCCTATCTCAGTATTAAAAGAAGTAGAAAAGTATTACAACAATTTTAATGCAAATCCTAATAGGGGAGCATATTCACTTAGTATAAAATCTACACAGTTATATGAAAACGCAAGGGAAAATGTTGCTAATTTTATAAATGCAAATTCAAAAAATGAAGTAATATTTACTAAAAATGCAACAGAAAGTTTAAATTTAATTGCATATTGTTATGGGCTTAATAATATAAAAGAAAATGATGAAATAGTATTATCTATTATGGAACATCATTCAAATCTAGTTCCATGGCAAATGGTAGCTAAAAAAAATAAAGCAATTTTAAAATATATGTATATAGATAATAATTTTGAATTACCAGAAGAGCAGATAAAAAGTAAAATAACAAACAAGACAAAAATTGTTGCTATTACTCATGTATCAAATGTATTAGGAACAATTAACCCTGTAAAACAAATTATAGATATTGCTCATAAAAATGGAGCTTTGGTAGTCTTAGATGCATCACAAAGCATTCCTCATATGAAAATTGATGTTAAAAATTTAGATGCAGATTTTGTTGTTTTCTCAGGTCATAAAATGATGTCGCCTCTTGGTATAGGTGTTCTATATGCCAAAGAAAACATATTAAATGATATGCCACCGTTTTTATATGGTGGTGATATGATAGAATATGTATATGAACAAGATGCAACTTTTGCATCTTTACCAAATAAATTTGAAGCTGGTACACAAAATGTTGGTGGAGCAATAGGACTTAGTGCATCAATTGATTATTTAGAAAAAATAGGATATGATAATATTAAAAAAATAGAAGATGAATTAATAAACTATGCAAGACATGAATTATCAAAGCTAGAATTTATACAGATGTATTGCACTAAGAATTTAAATAACCATACGGGTGTAATTTCATTTAATGTAAAGGGTGTACATCCACACGATGTAGCAAGTATTCTTGATAGTGAAAATATTGCGATAAGATCTGGAAACCATTGTGCACAACCATTAATGAGATTTTTAAAAATTGACTCTACATGTAGAATTAGTATATACATATATAATACTAAAGATGATATTGATAAATTAATTTTAGGACTTAAGAAAGTATATGGAGTGTTTAAGAAATATATAGAAAAAGGGTAGGTGTATATGAGTCAAATAGAAGAATTATATAATGAACTTATAATGGAACATAGCATGAATTCATATAATAAAAAAAGTATGAAAAATCCAGATAAAGTAGAAAAGGGACATAATCCAAATTGTGGAGATGAAATAGAACTTAATCTAAAACTTAATGGTGATGTTATTGAAGATTTAAGTTTTACAGGACATGGATGTGCAATATCTCAAGCTTCAACTTCTATAATGATTGATGTATTAAAGGGAAAGACTATAAAAGAAGCAAAAAAGATAATAGAGACTTTCTTTAATATGATAAAAAGAGAAATAAAAGATGAAAAAGAATTAGAAATATTAGAGGATGCAATTGCATTTAAAAATGTCTCAAATATGCCAGCACGTGTAAAATGCGCATTACTTGCATGGCATACTATAGATGATATGTTAAAAAAATAAAATAGTTTTAATGTCTAGACAATTATATATTAATAATATATAATATAGTTATCGTATTAAAAAGGATGATTATTATGATATCATATGAAAATATTATAAAAAATATAAATATTTTGCTTGCTGATGATGATGAAGATTATTTACTTATAACATATAGCTTTTTAAAACAAAAAGGGTTTAATGTAGATAAAGTAACTAATGGAAAAGATGCTCTAAATTATTTACTTACAGGTAAATATCAAATAGCTCTACTTGATTATTTTATGCCCGAACTTAATGGACAAGAAGTTACTGAAAAAATAAGAGAGTGTAATAAAGAGTTAATTATAATATTGCAGACAGGATTTTCAGGTCAAAATCCACCTGTTGAGACTTTAAAAAAATTAGATATACAAAATTATTATGATAAAACAGAGGGAATAGATAAATTAAATTTGCAACTTATATCAGCAGTTAGAGTTTTTAAACAACAACTAGAAATTAATCTTGCAAGATATAGAAAAAATACTATAGCCAATTTAATGGAAAGCATAGCTCAAAAGATAAAATCTAATTTACTTACAATTGGAGCAGGAGTAGAAATTACTAATTTAATGGTACAAAGATCATCTGGTGAGATATCTAAAGCAGAAATTGAAAAAATAAATGAGTATTATAATATAAATAAAACATCACTTGAAAAGATTGATAAAGTACTTACATCAATAATAATGCAATCACAAGAAGCAAATAATTCAATACTTAAGGATAATGATATTATAGATATTATAAATATGATTATATCTGATTATATGAAGAAAAGGGATATTAAATTTATTACTAAAAGATCTTTAAAAACTGATAGTTATTTTAATGGTATAATTAATGACATTATTTTTATTGTATGTGAAATATTGAGAAATATTGCAGATGAAAGTGATGTTTTAGATGAGATATCTTTTATACTTACAGAAGATGAAAAATTTTGGTACTTTGATATAGAAAGCAATAATATAAATAAAATTAATAAAATAGAATATAATTTAATATCAAATATTATTACATCCATTGAAGGAAATAAAATATTAAATGAAAACAATAAAATACGAATACTAGTAAATAAATGATATTAAATATAAAGTAAATACTAAATTTAAGTTTTTAATATATTAATAATATAAAAATAGATTGGAGTTGTAAAAAATGTTAATAAAGATAGTATTACTTATAATTCTAATATTATTAAATGGAGTATTTGCTTCATCAGAAATAGCATTTTTATCAGTTAATAAATCAAAACTGCATAGTGATATAAAGAAAAAAAGTAAAAGAGCCAAAAGTGTAAAACGTTTAATTGACAATCCTAGTAGCTTTCTTGCAACAATACAAATAGGGATTACTTTTGCAGGTTTCTTAGCAAGTGCTTTTGCTGCTGAAACATTTGCAGATGAGATAGTTAATAATATTAGTTTCTTAAACATTTCTATAGATATTTTAAAACCTATTGTTGTAATAATTGTTACATTAATATTATCATATTTTACACTTGTTTTTGGTGAATTAGTTCCCAAACGAATTGCTATGAAATATTCAGAAAATATAGCATATGGAATGGTAAATATAATCACAGTACTTATGAAATGTACATACCCATTTGTATGGCTTCTTACAAAATCTACAGATATAATTTGCAAGTTATTTAAAATAAAAGAAAGTACAGAAGAAAAAATAACAGAAGAAAGTATAAGACTTGCAGTATCAGAGGCAATGGATGTTGGAGCAATAGAAAAAGGTGAAAAAACTTTAATATATAATATATTTAAATTTAATGATATAAAAGTAAGAGAAATAATGACTAAAATTGATGATATGGTAGCAGTTGATGTAAAGATATCAAATAAAGATTTGCTTAATGTAATAAGAAAAAATAAATATACTAGAATACCAGTATATGAAGGAAATATAAATAATATAATTGGAATATTAAATACAAAAGATATAATATATAAATACGAACCATATAGTAAATTTAATCTAAGAGATACTATAAAAGAGCCGTATTTTGTACATCCCTCAGATATGGTAGATGATATATTTAGACAAATGCAAAAAGATAGACAATCGTTAAGTATTGTAAGAAATAAAAATGGTAAAGTTGTAGGATTAGTTACTATTGAAGATGCAATTGAAGAAATATTTGGAAATATATTTGATGAATATGATGATGAGTATGAAAAATAGGTCTGTTAAGACCTATTTTTTTAGAAGTATTTGAATATCATCAGGAATTTTAGAAACGATTTCTATGTATTTGTTAGTTATAGGATGATTAAAAGATATTTTGCTAGCGTGTAATGCTTGCCTAGATATGTATTTATCTATATTGTGCTCGTTATATTCATTAGCATATAATGTATCACCAAGTATGATATGACCTATACTTGCCATATGAACTCTAATTTGATGAGTTCTTCCGTGTATGAAGTATAACATTTACGATAGAGTAATTAAATTCCTTATTTATTTTATTTACAAAATATTCTGTTTTTGCATATTCTCCAGTATTAGAAACTTCTCTTAAAATTATAGAATTAGGTTTTCTTGAAATAGGTTCTTCTATTATTCCATGCTTTTTATTAATAATACCATTTACAACTGCAATATATTCTTTATGTATATTTATATTATCTTTTTTTCTAATGAATAATTCTTGAATATATTCATTTTTTGCAAATATGCAAATACCAGAAGTATTTTTATCAAGTCTTGTTACTATATGAATCGAGAAAATATTTTGCTTTTGTAAATATAGAGCAACTGCATTTGAAAGTGTATTTTCATAATTTGCACATGATGGATGAATGGCAATACCAGCTGGTTTATTTAAAATTAATAAATATTCATCTTCATATAATATATCTAGATAAATATCATATGCAGGGTATTTATCAAGGTATTTATTTTTTGTATAATATATATTTGTGCTGTCGTTATATATAACATTATTTAGATTGTCAAAATCAATTAATATTTCATCGCCATAAAACACTTTAGTATTAATAAACACAGGTTTATTATTTACTAGTATTGAATTTGTCATTTTTAATTTATTAATTAAAATATTTGAAATATATAATTGTTTTTTTAATATATCTTTTAAAATTTTTTCATTCTCTTCTTGTTTGACAGTATACAATAATTTCATAATTTACTCCTGTTAGTATTATATCATTTGAAGTCAAGTTAATAATATGATATAATTTACATTAAAAGTATAATATAATAAGTGTGGAGGAAAGATGAAATTAAATATAAATGAAAGAATTGACGATTTAGGCATAAATAATCTTAAAATAATACAGAATAAAGAATATTTTTGCTTTGGTACTGATAGTGTACTACTTGCAAATTTTATAAAATCAGAAAATAGTAATAATGTAATTGTGGATCTTTGTACTGGCAGTGGCGTTATTCCAGTTATAATATCTGCAAAGAAAAAGTATAAAAAAATATTTGGTGTTGAATTACAAGAAGAAATGTATTATTTATTTGAAAGAAATATTAAACTAAATAAATTAGAAAATAAAATAGTACCTATTCATAGTGATATAAATAATATATCAAAAATACAAGACTATGTTACAAATAAAACAGGAAGTAATAAAATAGATGTTATTGTATGTAATCCACCATATAAAATTATTGGAACAGGTTTTAATACAAGTCATACAGTAAAAACAATTGCAAAATGTGAAATTAATTGTAATCTAGAAGATGTATTAAAAGTATCATCTAAATTACTTAAATCAAAGGGAAAATTGTATTTAGTACATAAGCCAGATAGATTAACTGACTTGCTTGTACTTGGTAGAAAATATAATTTAGAGCCAAAAGAAATAAAATTTGTATATCCAAGAGTAAATAAAAAGCCATCTATAGTATTAATTTCATATATAAAAAATGGAGGTAATGAAACTAAAATTTTAGAACCATTAATAGAATATAATGATGATTTATCTTTTACAGATGAAATGTTAAAAATATATGGAATGAATAGTGACGTTAAGTTAAGCGATACTAATAAAAATGTATAATTTCTTGAATTATTAATAAAAATATGATATAATAATTATGTAATTTATTTTATATTCAAAAATTATTATTTTGGAGGAAAGACTTATGAAAAATTCTTTAGTAGAAGAGATTATATCTTTATTTGAAGGAGATAAACTTACTGTAAGTAAAATAAAAGAATTGAAGGAAAAATATGATCCAAATGATGTGGATGTTGTATCTGCTTGTATTACTGATGACATCGATTCATTAACTGAATATATTCAAAAAGGGTATAATCTATATATATGCAATGATAAAGTATTAAGGTATACTGTATCAAATGGATATATTGAAGTTTCTAAAATGCTTTTAAAAAATGGCATAGAACCATAATTAAAATTTAAGTTATAGGTGACGCATTTGTTACCTATAACTTTTCTTTTATACAATAGGAAAGTTATATTTAGCCCAAAAGAGTATACATAAAAAGCTAACATAACAATAGAGCTGAAACGATAGCA
>CANQUF010000009.1 GCA_947626975.1 uncultured Clostridia bacterium | reverse complement strand
AAATTTGACACATTCTTTCCGTTGTGTCTGTAAGGTTAAGCTATTATTTTTTTTACTTCAACTGTCAAACTCGGGAATTTGATGGAATCCAAAATGTAAATTCAATAATATCAAGGAAATTAAGTTGTAATTATATTGCTATAATTAATATATCAATGGATGGAAAATGTTCATTGAATAATATATATAATATAACTAGCATTATAAAAGAAGAAATATTAAATAAATTTTCAGAAATAAAAAATATAATTATTAATGTAATTCCAAATTAATTAATTTATGAATAAAAAAGTTGAATTAGTTGTAATTTAGTGTTAAAATTTATGTATAAAATATTTATGAATAATAATATAATATATATATAATATAAAGGAGGAACTATGGAAAAGATAAAAGAACAAATTGAGATAGACAAACTCATAGAAAATGCTCATATAGCAGAAGAGGAATATAAGAATTTAGGTCAAGAAGAAATTGATAATATTATAAAAGCTATGTCTGTTGCTGCAGTAAATGCACATATGGAGCTTGCAAAGCTTGCAGTAGAAGAAACAAAAAGAGGAGTTTATGAAGATAAAATAACTAAGAATATGTTTGCATCTGAATATATATATCATAATATAAAATATAATAAAACAGTAGGAGTAGTAGAAACAAATTCACAAGAAGGATATGAAGTTGTTGCAGAACCTGTTGGAATAATAGCAGGTGTTACACCAGTAACTAATCCTACATCTACTACTATATATAAATCGCTACTTGCGGTAAAAACAAAGAATCCAATTATTTTTGGATTTCATCCTTCAGCACAGAAATCTAGTAGTATGGCTGCTAAAATTATATTAGATGCTGCCATAAAAGCTGGAGCACCTAAATATGCTATACAATGGATAGAAGAGCCGTCTTTACTTGCAACAAATACTCTTATGAATCATGAAGATGTAAAATTAATTTTGGCTACAGGTGGCTCTGGTATGGTAAAGGCTGCTTATTCTTGTGGTAAACCAGCACTTGGTGTAGGACCTGGAAATGTTCCATGTTATATAGAAAAAAGTGCAAAGTTAAAGACATCAGTTAATGATATTATACTATCAAAAACATTTGATAATGGTATGATTTGTGCTTCAGAGCAATCAGTGATAGTAGATAAAGAAATTTCAAAAGACTTTGAAAAGCTAATGAAGGAAAATAATTGCTATTTTTTAAATGAAGAAGAACAAAAAAAATTAGAAAAATGTGCTATAAAAAAGAAAGAAAATGTATACAGTATAAATTCAGATATAGTTGGTAAATCTGCATTTGAAATTGCAAAACTTGCTGGTATAAATGTAAAAGAGGATACTAAAATATTAATTGCAACTTTAACTAAGGTAGGTGATGAACAACCTTTATCTAGAGAAAAATTAAGTCCAATTCTTGGATATTATATTGTAGAAAGTAACGAAGAAGCATTAAATATATGTGAAAAATTACTTGAATACGGAGGACTTGGACATTCTGCAGTAATACATAGTGAAGATGATAAAGTTATTAAAGAATTTGAAAGTAAAATGAAAGCAGGACGTATAATTGTAAATTCACCATCTACACATGGAGCAATAGGAGATATATATAATACTAATTTACCAGCTCTTACGTTAGGATGTGGAACTTTTGGTGGAAATTCAACTACAGCTAATGTATCAACTTCAAATTTAATAAATTTAAAAAGGGTTGCAATTAGGAGGGTTAATATGCAGTGGTTTAAAGTACCTAGTAAAATATACTTCGAAAGAGGTTCAATTAAGTATTTGGAAGTAATGAAAGATATATCTAAAGTATTTATAGTAACAGATCCTTCAATGGTAAAATTAGGATATGTTGATAAAATATTATATTATTTAAGAAGAAGAAAAAATCATGTACATTCACAAATATTTTCAAATGTAGAATCTGATCCATCATTTGATACAATTAAAAAAGGACTATTAATGATGAATGAATTTAAGCCTGATTGTATTATTGCACTAGGTGGAGGAAGTGCTATGGATGCAGCAAAAGGTATGTGGCTTATATATGAACAACCAGATGTTAATTTAGATGCTCTAAAAAATAAATTTAGTGATATAAGAAAAAGAGTATATAAGATAGAAGATTTAGGAGAAAAGGCAAAATTTGTGGCAATTCCTACTACTAGTGGAACAGGCTCAGAGGTAACATCTTTTGCAGTAGTTTCAGATAAACAAAATAATATGAAATATCCATTAGCTGATTATGCTCTACTTCCAAATATTGCTATAGTTGATCCTGATCTTGTAGATAGTCTTCCAAAACAAATTATTGCCGATACTGGAATGGACGTATTAACACATGCAATTGAAGCATATGTTTCAAATATGGCGTCTGATTATACTGACGGACTTGCAATAAAAGCAATAGAACTAGTTTTTGAATATTTGGAAAGATCATATAATGATCCTAATGATAAAGTAGCAAAAGAAAAAATGCATAATGCTAGTACAATAGCTGGAATGGCATTTTCTAATGCTTTCCTTGGATTAAATCATAGTATAGCACATAAAATTGGAGCAGAGTATCATGTGCCACATGGTAGAGCAAATGCAATATTGCTTCCATATGTAATAAAGTACAATGGAACAAAGCCTACAAAATTTGTATCATTCCCTAAATATGAATATTATGTTGCAGATGAAAGATATGCAGATATAGCAAGAAGATTGGGACTTAAAGCAGATACAGTTGAAGAAGGCGTTAATTCTTTAATAGATGCGATAAAAAAATTAATGAAAAATTTAAATATGCCATTTTCGTTTAAAGATGAAAATATAGATGAAAAGACATATCTTAAAAAGATAGATGAGTTAGCCGATAAATCTTTTTCTGATCAATGTACAACTGCAAATCCAAGATTACCACTTGTAACTGAAATTAAACAAATTTTACTTGATTCATATTATGGAAAATAATTTATATAATATATATACCTTATAAGCATCTAAAACTTATAAGGTATTATTTAATTTCCAATTATACTACTAATATAGGTATTGAAAAAAACGTGTATTATATATATAATATTTAAAGTATAATCAATATAAAGGAGAAGTTAAAAAATATGAAGTGTAATATATGTCCTCATGAATGTAATTCTTTAAGACATGATAATAAGCTTGGATTTTGTAAAATGAATGATAAAATGAAAATAGGATTAGTTTCATTACATTATTATGAAGAACCTTGTATTAGTGGTAAATCTGGATCGGGTACAATATTTTTTTCTGGGTGTAATTTAAAATGCAAGTTTTGCCAAAACTTTGAAATAAGTAAATATCATAAGGGAAAATATATAAGTGTAGAAGAACTTAGCAATATAATGCTTTCACAACAAGAAAAAGGAGCAAATAACATTAATCTAGTAACACCAACAATATATACTCCAAAAATAAAAGAAGCAATTATACTATCAAAATCTAATGGACTTAATATACCAATAATATATAATTGTGGTGGATATGAAAAAGTAGATACATTAAAAGAATTAGAAGGATTAATTGATGTATATTTACCAGACTTTAAATATTTTAATAATGATATTGCATATGAATATTCAGGTATAAAAAATTACTTTGAAAATGTAACAAAAGCTATAACATATATGTATAAGCAAGTAGGTAATCCTATATTTTATGATAATGGTATTATAAAAAGAGGATTAATAATTAGACACCTTATATTACCAAATAATACTAAAGATTCTAAGAATGTATTAAAATGGATAAAAGAGAATATAGGTACAGATGTATATATAAGTATTATGGCTCAGTATTTTCCAACAAATGAAGCTAAAAATATATCAAAATTAAATAGGAAAATAACTAAGGAAGAATTAGAAGAAATTGAAGAGTATGTAGAATACCTAGGATTTGAAAATGGGTATATTCAAGAATTAGGTGATAATGAAGAAGAATACGTACCTAAATTTGATATAGATTTAGATTAGAGGTGAAGTATTGGAAAAGATAGCAGAATATAATGGAAATAAAATAAACTATATAATATACAAAAAGAAAATAAAAAATATGTATATACATGTTAACGAGGATAAAGTCTATGTCAGTGTCCCTATAAATACAAACGATAAAATTATTGATAAATTTGTAAATTCAAAGTTAAAGTGGATATTCAATAATTTAGAAAAATATAAATTAATTAAAAAAAATAATATAGAAAATAAAAATAGTATTAGAATATTTTCAAATTGGTATAAAATTCAAATTGAGTATACAAACTCTGATATTAATTTTAAAGTAGATATGAAAAATATGATTGTACTAATATATTTACCTATTTTATATAAATCTGAAAATAAAGAAGGATTAGATAATATTTTAAATATAGTAAAACAGGAAATATATAAATTTATGTTATCAGATGTAGTAAAAGAACTAATTTTTAAATATGAAAAATTAACAGGTCTTCATGTTAATAAATGTAGTTTAAAATTTATGAAAAGTGCATGGGGAAGATGCACTTCTAATAGAAATATTAGTATTAATACAGAACTTGCTAAATATAGTAAAAGAGCAATTGAATCGGTAGTATTACATGAAATGTGTCATATAAAATATATGAATCATTCAAAAGCATATTGGCAATATTTAAAAAGTTTTATGCCAGATTACGATATAGTAAAAGAAGAACTAAATAAAAAATATATATAAAATTAAAATACGTTAATATGTTAATACATACTTTAAATATTCTAAATTCCATTTTTTATTATATCTTATAAATATACTATCAAAATATTTTATAGTTATTCTTATTATAATAATTTCAATAATAATAAAACACTAGGGAAATTTGTATATTCAAAAATCCCTAGTGTAATATGTTAAAATTATAATATTATTAAGTCACTTCTTAATATTTATTAAATTTAGATATTAATTTATTTTATAGCTTCATATCTAGCTTCGTAACATTTATCCATGTTTTCCCAAGAAACAGTTATATCTTTATTGTCTGTAATTTTTGAGCCATTATTATACCATCCGACAAATGTAAAGCCTTCTTTAGCATTTGGTGCACTCATTGTTATATTTTTAATGCTTCCTCTTCTTCCTTCTGATATATAACTTTTACCGCCATCAAAACCTACACATTTGCTAGTATCACAGTTAAAGTTTACCCACCAGATTGCAGCACGTTTGTATTCTTCTTCTTCATTGCCCCAGCAAGACCACCAAACTTTTCCACTTTCAGGATCTTGAGCATCTTGTTTACAGTGTTCACATTCACATGCTGTACCAGTTTCATTCCATTTATGTCCGTTAATATTACAGTCACATGAATCTTTTGTAGCAGTTTGAGGTACTTGTGCTAAAGCAACTTCTGAATTATTTTCTAAAGTTGTAATTTTAGTTTCTTGAACTTTTTCATATTGAGCTTCATATACAGAAACCATAGTTTTACCTACTTCTTCGTCAGCTACTTTTACCCAAGCTTTGAATTTATATCCTTCTTTTGCTGCAGGAGCTGATACTGTTGCACTTGAATCGCCCCTTCTACCTTCTAGAATCTCACTCTTACCATCAAAACCTACACAAGCAGTTAAGTCACATCTGAATTTAGCAAAATCTACATATCCGTAGTCTCCTCCACGATATACAGTTATAGTGTCACCATTTATGTTATATTTATTCATTCCAGTTGATTCAGTATTTGTAGATTCTTGAACATCAAGGTCTTCAGGTACTTTTGCTAAAGCAACCATATCCTTAGCTTCTAATGTATTAACTTGAGGAGATAGTTTAGAACCAACATCAATTTCTGTTACTTTATTTCCACAATTAACACATGTAGCTGTTTTAGTACCATCTGCTTGTTCTGTAGCATTGTTATCGCTTACATATTCACCATAGTTATGACCAGTAGCTTTAATTTCAGCACCATATATTATTTCTCCACAAGAAGAACATTTTTTATCTGCTTCTTTTCCAGCTGTTTCACAAGTTGGAGCAACTGAATTATCTAGTGATACAAATGTATGATCAAGTTTAGAATCAACATCTGCTATTGTTTTTTTGTCTTTACAATTAATACATGTAGCTGTTTTAGTACCGTCTTTAGTACATGTAGCATTGTTATCGCTTACATATTCACCATAGTTATGACCAGTAGCTTTAATTTCAGCACCATATATTATTTCTCCACAAGAAGAACATTTTTTATCTGCTTCTTTTCCAGCTGTTTCACAAGTTGGAGCAACTGAATTATCTAGTGATACAAATGTATGATCAAGTTTAGAATCAACATCTGCTATTGTTTTTTTGTCTTTACAATTAATGCATGTAGCTGTTTTAGTACCGTCTTTAGTACATGTAGCATTGTTGTCGCTTACATATTCACTATAGTTATGACCAGTAGCTTTAATTACAGCACCATATATTATTTCTCCACAAGAAGAACATTTTTTATCTGATTCTTTTCCATCTGTTTCACAAGTTGGAGCAACTGAATTATCTAGTGATACAAATGTATGACCAAGTTTAGAATCAACATCTGTTATTGTTTTTTTGTCTTTACAATTAATACATGTAGCTGTTTTAGTACCATCTTTAGTACATGTAGCATTGTTATCACTTACATACTCTCCATAGCTATGTCCTTTTGGTAATGATATAATTTCTAGATTTGTAATATAGTCACATTCTGTACATTTTGTTACTTTTGTTCCAGCTAATGTACATGTAGCTTCTACTATTGTATCTACTAATTTATGCCCTAATGGCTCTATAGTAGATTTTTCTATTTCACCACATTCTGTACATTTTCTTACTTTTTGACCATTTAATGTGCAAGTTGGAGTAACTGTAATTTCCCAGTCACTAAAAGTATGAACATGTTGTTCAGATTCTGTTTGATTTTCAATTTCATCATTCTTAAAAATTTCAAATTTTAGTTCATCTATTCTTGGTAAATTAATTTCTGGTTGTGGTTCTTGTGTTTTTTCTACTTGTTTGTCTTCTATAATTGTTTCATTTGTTTCTTGAACTTGTTTTTCTGGTTCAGTTATTTTTGAAACTTCTACTAATGATTTTTCATTAGGGTTAATTTGAGTTTGGTTATTTGTTTCTTTTATTTCTTGAGCTTTTTGAGTTTCTATTGTTGTATCTTCTTTTAGTTTTTGAATCTCAGCTTCAGATTTTTTTGCTACTGGAACTTCTGCAATCTTTAATTCATCTTCGAAATTATTTAATATTCCTGAGATAGAAATACTATTTGTGTGTAGAATAGTTATACCAGTTAGCAAAAATAGTGCTACAAATGATATAGCTAATACTTTTTTAAATGTTTTTTTCATAACTTTTACCTCCTTTTTTATTATACTTGATTGAAATGTATTCCAATCTGCTTATATTATAACATCTTATTATGTCAAAGTCAATGTTCAATATGAAAATAATATTCTTAAAAATATTACTTTTTTAGGGTATGATAAAAAAGTCTTGGAATAAAAAATTAAGCATATAGTAGAGATATAAAAATTACATATAAATTTAAATAATTTTAGTATTTATTTTCCAATAATTACCTTTTTTATTATATTGTTATTTAAATTATTTTGTTTCATATTTAGTAATTTTTAATAAAAAAATATTAGAGTAAATTTTCCTTAATAAAATTTATAAATTAATATAACATAGTAAATATACTATGTTATACAATTTAAATAAATTATAATTATGAAATTTTTTATATGTGTAAATAAACCATTTATGTATATATAATAACAAACTTAACTGTTAATATATAAATTAATTAATCTTGTTTGATGAAAAAATTAAGGATAATTATTTATTAGTTAACATTTCTTATTGTTTCCTCCAAAACAAAATAATAAAAATATGATAGCAAGTATAATAATTATACAATTATTTCCAAAAAGATGATTTCCTGTTAAGCAGGAATTATTTTGGTTATTTCCACAAAACTCATCCATATAATCTCCTCCTTAATACTACATATTGTCAAATTTATTCATACAATTAAAATTACAATTGTTTTGCATAATATTGTCATTATATTGAATATTATTATTCATCATATTTGTATTATTCATGTCATTTTTAAAGCAAAGATACCAATCCATACAGTTATATCCCATTATATTTGTTTTATTCTTTATTAATTCGTTATATGTCTTAGGTGAGGGAACTATTGTTGCTTGACCTGGTAACCAATTAGCAGGCGTAACTACCTCTTTTGAATCACATGTTTGTAAGCTATCAAGCAATCTTAAAATTTCAGTTATATTTCTTCCAACTTGCATTGGATATTGTAGTATTGCTCTAATTTTTTGATTAGGATCTATAATAAATACACTACGTACTGTTTGAGTTGAATTTATATCAGGAGCAATCATATTATACATATTAGCAACTTTCATATTTAAATCAGATATTATTGGAAATGGAATTTCTATCCCTGTAGATCTATGTATATCATTTACCCAAGCTAAATGTGATGGTACGCTATCAATTGATAGACCTAAAAGTTCACAATTTCTTTTTTTAAACTCTGGATATACTTTAGCAAATGCAATTATTTCCGTAGTACATACGGGGGTAAAGTCTCTAAATTTGGGGATTAAAAATCATCATTCAATAGAAAATCAAATATATTGATATGTTGAATCCCATCTTTTGAGTAATCTTCATCATCCAAAGATATAATATACTTAGGATATGAATCATTAATTCCTTTATATGCTCCAAATTCTCTTTGTTTCGTTTCCTCTGAAGCTAATTTATAGCAAACTTGTATATATTTAAAATCTTTATTTTTAGTTACTACAAAATCTACTTCTCCTTTTTTTGTTTTTCCAATATATATATCATATCCTTTTGACAATAAATCACTATAAACTATACTTTCTAATGCCATAGAATAATTTATTTCTTTACTATTGGTTTTTATCTTTTTTACTCCTAAATCTGATACATAATATTTATTTAATGTCTTTAAAATACTTTTTCCTTGAATGTCATATCTATAAACTTTGTTCATAATAAAAGTTGAACACAAAGCTTCTAAATAATTATATAATGTATCTGTTGCAATTTCATGATGTTCATTTTTTAAATAATTTAAAATATTATTTGCTGAAAATTCTTTTCCTTCCGTTTCTAAAACATATTGCAAAATTTTGTTAAATGAAGTAATGTCTTTTATATTTAACCTCTCTACTACATCTTTTAGTAATATTGAATCATAAACATCTGAAATATAATTAAGTTTCGACCTTTCATTATCAAAAGAAAATCTTTGTGGTAAGCTTCCCCATTCAAATATATCAAATAACAATTTCTTGTAGTCCTTCTCTTTTGTTTTTGTAAGTTCTACAACTTCTTTAAATGTTAATGGTAAAACTCTAAAACTAACATATCTACCAGATAAATCTGTTGATAATTCTAAAAATGTCATTTTACTATTAGAACCAGTTATAAAAATACTAAATTGATTTGTTATTCTTAAAGAGTTAATACCTTTTTCAAAATCTTCAACTTTTTGCACTTCATCAAGAAAAACATAATACTTATTTTTATCTTTTACTAGACTTTTTATATAATCATTTAAATCTTTTGCATTTTTAATAAAGCTATAATCTAATGATTCAAAATTAATATAAATTATATGCTCATCATCAATATTATTTTTTTTAATTTCATCCATTATTTGAGTCAAAATAACTGATTTCCCACTCCTTCTTAAGCCATATATTATTTTTATTAAAGATGTTTCATCATAAAAATCTCTTATTTTATTTAAATATTTTTCTCTAATTAACATTGTACATCTCACCTCAAATACATTTTAACATTAAATTTTAAATTTGTAAAGTTATTTTGATGTATTGGAATAACTTTTTATTTTTAAAACTTATTTTGATACAATGGAATAAATTTTTATTAAATTATTTTTTTAATATCTGGTTTTAATTCAAATTTTATACTTTTATCATGATAAATCCATATTTTATCAATCAAACATTCTAAAATATATCTATTAGGTTCATCTGACAAAATTATATCATTGAAATACTCTATAGTAGTTTTTAACTTTTTTACCTTTTCTTTTGATAATTCTTCTTCATCTTCATTTAACATTTTTTGAAGTGTATCAATCCTATCGATTTTACTTTTTTCTAATTCTTTGTATGTATTTTCAATCATCTTTTTTTGATATTCATTTGTACTATTTGTTAAATCTTTTATTTTTTGATTTATCAATATTTTATATTCAGCATTTAGCATATCAATTTCTAGTTTAATCTTTTCTTTTTGATTTACTTTATTACTAGTTTTAGTATCAATTTCTATTTTTTTTAATTCTTCTATATATTTTTGCTTTGTTAATTTCAAAAATTCCTTTAAATGAATAAGTATATAAATTTCTTTTATTTCATGACATTTGCATATTGATTTTCCATAAGTTCTATACTGTGAACATTCATATCCTTTTTGAGAATTTTTTCTTGTTATTGTAATTCCAGATACTCCAAAACCACAATCACCACATCTGCAAAAGCCTGAAAAGATATAATTTCTTTTTCTAGTTCCTGATGTGCTTTTAGTACTTGCCTTTCTCTTTCTTATTTCTTGTGCTAATTTAAAAGTTTCCTTTGAAATAATTGCATCATGATGGTCTTCAAAGACAAAATGTTCTTCTTCTGGAAGTTTTATTGCTTTTCCTCTAATTGAAATAGTCTTTTTTTTATGAGTCCTTAAAGTACCGCAATATACATCATTGTTTAGTATATTACTTATCATATAAGTTGACCATAGCTTTTGTATTGGATGTTTATATATTCTTCCTCTTTCTAAATGTTTACTTTGATAATATACAGATGGAGTTGGGTAATTATATTTACTATTTAAAATATCACAAATCTTTTTTCTACCAAGACCTTCTTCAGTATATAATTTATATATTAACTTAATTACAGGTCTTATTTCTTCATCAACATATAATTTTGTTATATCTTCTTTGTCCTTTATATATCCATAATAATTACCCATAACTAGTCTTCCATTTTTTTGTTTAGAATACATATGATCCCTTGTTTTTCTTGAGCAATCTTTTACATATCTTTCATTAAACCAAGTAGTGATTCCAATAGTATCATCTCTGTCATTTAAAACATCATACGTTCCGCCAATCTCTGATACTAATATTAAATTTTTTTGCATATTTTTAAATTCATCTATTAAAACTAATACTCGTCCATTATTTCTGCCTATTCTTGATAAATCTTTTGCTATAACTACATCAATTTTTCCCTCTTTTACTCTTTCAATCATTTTTGAAAACTCAGGTCTATTAAGAGTATATCCCGAAACATTGTCATCTATGTAGAAGTCATCGTCTGAGATAAACCAATTACGAGAACTTGCATAGTCTTTAATAATTCTTTTTTGTTCCTCTATACTTGTGTAATTTTCTTTATCTTCATCACGACTCAATCTACAATATCCTACAACTGTCATTTTTTCCCTCCTTACCGCATGATATTGATTATGTCTTGTATGTTAGCATACATAATGGCTTATCTCAACCTGTTTTTTTACAATTTTTTTGAGAATTTCTGGATAATTCTCTTTTCCTGTTATAAAAGTGGCAACACTATATTTCTTATGTTTATATTCTTCAAGTATATTTTTTGTTTCTTGTTTATTAAATTCATCTTCTGTTAAATAAATTTGGACATATTTTTTATTAGATATTTCACAAGAATTAATTCGCATTAATTTAACTCCCTATAATATTTCTCCATAAATATTATGCTTTCTATATATATTAAGAACACTTTTATTTTGAAAAATGGACTTTTTTGAAAAAAATTTTATTTTCCCTTTTTTGGTTACTTTTATTTTATCATTTTTATTTATTGATTTAAGAATTTATGTTTGCTGTAATATTTGTTAAATTTATGAAATATTTAATAGGCGGATATGCTATTAAAGAAAATCTTTTGCAAAAGTTTGACATTTAGGACAATCAGACTTTTTTATGTTTCCCCAAATTGTAAGATTAGACGGGTGTAAAATCGCCTGGATGGCAAAAAAATATTAACCATTTAGATGAATAATCACTAAGACTTACTTTACCAAATGTAGAGTCTGCTGTAAACGTAGGGGCAGTGCTACCTATTCTTACTATGCCCATATCATTATTTAAAAATAATGCTAACCTTTCATTTGTTTCACTTAAGCTATTTTCATTATTATTTTCGTTTTCATTCATAGAAAAAAGACCTCCTTTTTTTAGTATACTATGAGTAAAAATATTCACTTGTTACTAATTTAATAAATTATTTTTTAGTACATATAAAACAGTATACATAAAAATATTTGCGAAATGTATAAAAAATAATGCGAAAACAAACTATAAACTTTTTATATACAAGAATAAAGGTTTTAAATGCTATTCCAAAAATCGACTAAAAGTTAATATATAATATAATTATATAGAGGTATATTATTATGATAGATAAAATTAGTGTATACATACTAGATAATTTTTTATATAAAAATGAAAAACTAATTGGAGATCAAAGAGATATAATGCTTTTCGGAATTACTAGGATAATTGAAGATATACCTAAATATATATTTATTCTAATATTTGGATTTATTTTTAAAATGTTAGATTTATTTGGAATTATATTTATTATTACTATAATTTACAAAACATTTATTGGAGGTGCTCATGCAAGAACAAATATAACATGTCTTGTATTTTCTTCAATATACTATATAATTCCATCAGTTATAGCTAGATATGCAAATTTACCAAATAGTATTTTATTAGTAATTTCAGCATTAATTTTTATTTTTTCTTTGTATGTAATAATAAAACATGCTCCAGCAGATACAGAAGAAGTACCTATATTAAATAAAATAAAAAGGAAAAAATATAAAGTATTTTCAATAATTTCTCTAATATTAATGTATGTGATTTCATATATATTAAACTTTAATTCTGAAATATCAAAAGTAATAATATTTACTATACTTTTAACTGATATATTTGCATGTAATATTGCATATAAATTATTTAAATGTAAGCATAGTTATGAATCTGATGAGTTTAAAGAATGTTTTACAAAATAGTTATAAAAATTAATATAATAAAATATTAGTTTTTATATATAAATCAAATTACTAAAAATTTATTATTTATTAAACTATTAAATAAAGATTATAAATGAAATAGTATGAAATATAATCCTAATAACGCAAGATAGTTTAAAATATAAATTATTAGTATCTATGTACAAAAGGAGGGAATTATATGAAAAAAATGCTAAAGAAAATTGTTGAAAAATATGCAAAAACATCTACAAATAGTTGTGCAATGATATTTTTTCATCAACCCAAAGCACCAAGATGTTTAATAAAAAAATAATATTGATATTATAATTTTATAAAAATATAGCAATTAGAACCTATTTTTCTAATTGCTATATTATTATGTAGTTTTTTCTATTGTAATTGTTTGAATAAATTTTCCATTTTCAATTGAACTAAATATTTGAGAATTTTTTTGTTTTGAAACTAATTTTTTAACTTCCCATAAACCTATACCAGATTTTACTTTTTTAGATGAAACACCTTTTTTAAATATATTTTTTAAATTAATATCTATATTAGTATCATATGTATTTATTATTCGAATAATGTCAGAGCATTTTCTTTTATCAAATTTAAATTCGATTTTTATATATTTATTATCTATTTTAGTGGTAGCTTCAATTGCATTATCTAGTAATATTCCAAGTATTCTTGAAAGTTCAGGCATAGGAAAACAAATTTCTTTAATATTACTTGTTATATCAAATTCAATTTTTATATCTTTTTCCATAGCAAGAAATACTTTTGCACCAACTACACCATATATTGCTGGATCGTTAAATATTTCTTGGTCGATTGTAGAATAATTATTTACAATATTACATTCTTCTAATACCTTATTTATATGTTCTTGTAATTTATCATATTGTTTAGTAGACACATATCCATTTAAGGCTTGAATTATATTGTTATAATCATGTTTTAACGTTCTTACACCATCTACCATTCCAACCATAGTTTTATTATGAATTTCACTAATATTTAAGTCAGATTTTGCTTTTTCTGCTTCTAAAGTCTTTTTTAGTAATACAAAAATTATAATACATGCAAGTGCCATTTGAAATGTATTTATACATATAAATAAAACAGAATAGTCGAATTTATTTATAGTAAATAATATAAATTGAGGTAAAATACATACAGCGATAAGTAATAATATAGTAATTATATGTTTTCTATTGAACCTTTCTAATAAGCTTTCTAAATTTTCCATCTTTTTAATAAATTTTTCACATATTTTTATAATTATGCATCCTAATATATATTGAAAACAAAGTAATAATGTACAATAATATATATTATCTCTAATTTCTGTTGCACTTAATTTTAATACAAACATAAAAGTATATGCTAAAATAAACTCAGTTATAGTTAATAATATAAAATTAATTAATAATACTAATAAAGATTTAATTATAGATAATTTAAAAATGGATAATAGTCCAATTAATATAATTAAATTAAAAACTATGGTATTTAAAAGAGGAAAAGTATATTTTAGTATGGTACCTGATAGTGTACTTAATAATATCACAAATATTATTAAACATATTTGTTTTTTTGAATATTTAATTTTTTGTAGAGCTTTACTAGATAAAATTATAATATAGCTTGAAAGTGCAGTTTGTATGACTACACTAAATATTTGTAAAATGATTTCTTTCATAATTAAGATCCTTTCATAAAAGTTAATTAAATTTCAAAATATGAGTTAATATTACACTTTAATTTGTTTTCAAAATATGCAAATCCGTTTTTTTTATCTATAATTTTTACCTTATTTTTATTTAATATGTATGACTTATGGCATCTAATAAAATTGTTAGGTAATTCATTAATTAATATAGAAAGATTTTTAGTTGTAGTTAATTGTTCATCATATGTATATACAATAGATTTATTTTTAAATTTTTCTATAAATAAAATATCATCTGTTTTAACATACTTCCATTTACTTAAATGTAAAAATACTGATTTATTAAATTCAAATTCATCTTTTATTCTAGATACTAAATCAGCAATTGTCTCTCTATTAATTGGTTTTACAAGAAAATCGAAAACTTTAGTTATAAAAGATATTTGGATGTATCTTTGATGTGCAGATAAAAAAATTAGATAAAAATCTTTATTTATTTCTCTTAAATCTTTAGCAAATTCTATACCATTTTTGCCATTATTTTTAAAATCAATATCTAAAAACAATATATCTAAATCTTTTGTATATATTTTATCAAAAATTTCCTTTTGAGAAGTAGTTACTATAGTTATCTCAGCATCTAAGTCCTGCTCCATAATCTCTGATTCTAAGTAGGATTTAGCCAAATTGATATTGTTTAAATTATCATCACACATTCCAATTTTAATCATAATAATTTCCTCATATTCCATTTTTTTACATAATATATATTACTACAATTTTTTAGCTTTGTCAACAAAAAAAAACATAAAAATCCTTTAAAATATTGACTTTTTTCGACATTTTGATATTGCCTAAATTTAATAAAACTTACATATTTAATTAAGTAATTTATGGTAAAAGTTAGGCTATATAATTAATAACTTTAATTTAATATATATAAATGACATATCTATTATAATTTAAAGAATAAAAAATAAAACTTTTAATATAATGTAAGAGGGAGAAAATTTTATGAAATCAAATAAGACCAAAAATAAAAAATGGTATAAGGAGATTTTAAAGTCTTTAAATTCTAAAAAAAGTATATCAAATGTAAAGGATAAATTTTCATATTTTTTAGAACTTCCTCAAGAAGTTGTTTCAAAATCTACAAAAATAACTGTAATTAATAATGATAGTGTTTTAATAGAAGGTTACAAGCAAATAATTGATTATTATGATGATTATATAAAAATAAAAACAAATAATTCTGATATTGTAATAGATGGTAAAGAGCTAGATATAAAAGAAATAACTGATTATGATTTAGTAATAGAAGGAACAATATATAGTTTAAATTATCAAAAATAAAGGAGAAATTATGATATTAACAAGTGATATTAAAAATATTTCTGGAATAGTAACTGTTCAAATAGAAGGATTTTTTACAGAAAGATTTATTAATTTATGCAAAATAAACAATATAAAAATATGGGATGTTCGTAATATAGTAAAAGGTATAATTAGATTTAAAATAAAAATTGGAGATTTTAAAAAGTTAAGAAAGATAGCTAGGAAAACTAAATGTAAAGTTACAATAAAAGAAAAAAAAGGAATGTATTTTAAGCTATTTAAATATAGAAAAAGAAAAATTGTGTTTATTTTAATTTTCTTAGTTATAGTATTTAGTATATTCTTCTCAAACTGTATATGGAATATAGATATAGAGGGAAATAATTATATATCTAATCAGGAAATTTTAGAAAAATTAAATCAAAGTGGTATATATATAGGAAAATGTAAAATAGGGCTAGAAAAAAAAGATATTATAGATAAAATGAGAGTAGAAATAAATGAATTATCTTGGATAGGTATTGAAATAGATGGTACAACTGCGAAAATAAGAGTAGTGGAGAAAACTAAGTTACCAGATTATGCTAATCAAAATAATGTACCAGGAGATATTATTGCAAATAAATCAGGAGTTGTATCCAAGATTGTTCCAGAAAATGGAACAGCTAAATATGTAGAAGGAAGTTATGTACAAGAGGGAAGTGTATTAATTGAAGGAGCTATATATAGTGAGTTTGTAGATACTGAATATGTACCAGCTAAAGGAATAGTACAAATACAATCTATTTATAAGTATAAAAAAGAGTATAAATTTAATAATATAAATAAAATATATAATAATAAAGTAAAATATACAGTAGGAATTACTATCAATTCTAAAGAAAATATGCTAAATTATTTGAATAAATCCAAAAAGTATGATATAAATAAAAGTAGTAAAAATATAAATCTATTTGGAAATAACGTATCCTTTGATTTTTATAAATGCAAAGAGTACACGGAAGATATTAATATACTATCAAAAGAAGATATACTAAATATTTCAGAAAAGGATCAAGAAGAATACTTAAATAACGAGATTTTATCAAAGAATATAAATGCTAGTTTAGTTGAAAAAACAGAAAATATTGAAGAAACAGATGATTCTATAATAGTTACAGTGGATTTTTTAGTTAATGAACAAATAGGTGTATTTAGAGAAAGGGAAACAAATGAATAATAATAACTTATTTATAGATTTAGATGATAAATTAATTAAGTTTATTAAAAATGAATATAACAAAGATATTGATATATATTCATATGTAGAAAAAATAGTATCTGAATTATTAAATGAGCAAAATATAAATAATAAAGATATATTTTTATCTATTTGCTCAGCAACTAAAGATGAAATTAAAGAATTAAATAATAAATATAGGAATATAAATAACGAAACAGATGTGTTATCTTTTCCAATATTTTCAGCAGATGAATTGGATTTAATAATCAATGAAAAAGATGATTCTAAAAAAATAAAAGAAATAAATCTAGGCGATATAATAATTTGCCTAGATGTTGTAAAAGTACAAGCAGTAAGTTATGAAACGGGATATCTTAGAGAATTGTTATACATGATTACACATGGTGTATGCCATTTACTTGGATTTGATCACATAGATCCTGAGGATAAAAAGGTAATGAGAGAAAAAGAGGAAAAAGTTTTAAGTAAATTAGGAGTTGAAAAGTAAATGCAAAAAGAAGATAAGAGTAAAGATAATAAGGACAGTAAAAACTCAAAAGAACAAATAAGAGAAGAACATTTGGATAAATTAAAACATACTAAAAATAAAACTTTTATAACAGCAATGAGACATGCGCTAGATGGTGTGATTAGAGCTTTTAAAACAGAAAGAAATTTAAGAATTGATTATATTATAGGACTTTTTGTATTAATAGGAAGTTTATTTTTTGATTTTACAAAGACTGAATTTGCCTGCTTATGCCTTACAATAGGATTTGTAATATTTGCAGAAATGATAAATTCTACAGTTGAATATATAGTTGATTTAATAACTGATAAATATGATGATAGAGCAAAAGCGGCAAAAGATATAGCCGCAGGTGGAGTACTTATTGCTTCTATAGTTTCAGTTATTGTTGCATATTTTTTATTCTCAGACAAGTTATATATGGCAACAACGGCAGTATTAAATAGTATTTTAGCATCTAAATTGTATATATTATTTATAGTTGTTTTTGGTATAGTTTTACTTGCTGTTATATTAAAAGGAATATTTGGAAAAGGTGATAATTATTCTAATGTATATCCTAGCGCAAGAGTTGCTTTAGCATTTGGACTTACTGCTTTTGTATATTTAGTAACAAAAGATATTTTTGTAAGTTCAATATCATTTATACTAAGTGTAATGATAGCACAAATTAGAATAGAAAATACAAAAATACGACCTATATATATGATACTTAGTGCACTTTTAGGTATACTTGTTGTTTTAATTATGTATCAAATAATGTTAATGCGACCAGAAATTTCTGAGTTTTTTCACAATATATTAAATGTATTTAAAAAATAAAAGGTGGTAACATATGAGTAATGAAGAATTAATAGAAATAGCAAAAATGGCACAGAAAAAAGCTTTTGCACCAGTAACATCTTATGGTGTAGGTGCGGCACTTTTGACTAGTAGTAAAACTATATATATTGGAACTAATATTGAAGAATATTCAATTATTGGGCTTAGCAATTGTGCTGAACGAGTTGCAATACAAAATGCAATTTCTCATGGTGATAGAGAAATTGAAAAAATTGCAATTGTTGGTGGTAATATAAAAACAGGAATGTTAGATGATAATTTAAGTCCTTGTGGAGTATGTTTACAATATATGTTAGATTTTTGTAAAGATGTTGATATAATTACATATGTTGATGGTAAAATAGTTTCAAAGAAAATAACAGATTATTTATCTAATCCATTTGAATTAAATAAAAAAGAAAGTATTAATAATAAAGATTGATTAAAACTAAAATTAAAAATTTAAATATTATATAAATATTAATTAAAGTGCATATAATGTATTGGTGAAAATTTTATGAAAAAATATAAATACATTTTATCACTTTTTTTATTATTTGTTATATTTTTTTTCTCATTATTTTTTGCTAGTAAATATAGCGTTGTAGATGTAAGAGAAGTAAATTCAAATAATGATTTAAAAGATAAATTTGAAATGAAAGAAATAAAAGAAGTCTCAGATACATATGAAATAAAAGTTTATTATCCAGAAACTAAATTTTCAAAAGTAAATGATGAAGTAAATTCTACAATAGATAAATATATAAATGAATTTAATGAAAATGTAAAATTATCAACTTCAAATGAGTCTAATATAAAGTATAGTATGCAGGTAACATTTGATGTATATTCTTATGAATATTATATATCTTATGTGTTTCATGTAGTAACAGATTTAGGTGGGGCTCATCCTTTTGAAAATACATTTACAATAAATTATAATGAAAAAAAGAATTCTATTGTTAGTCTTGATAATCTAATTGAAAAAAATCAAGATTTGCTAAATATTCTTTCTGATTATACGTATAATGTTTTAAAAAATAATAAGAAAATTATTGAACTTGATGATGATAGTATGTTAAAATCAGGAACTGCTAGTAAAAAGGATAATTTCTTAAATTTTGCTTTTTCAAATGAAGGAATAATAATTTTTTTTGATAGATATAATGTAGCACCATATTATTTAGGTGAGTTTAAAGTTGTAATACCATATGAAAAAATAGAAAATATTATATAAAAAAGTTAAATATCCTTGTAACCAGTTTAGATTATAAAAAATGTTTGGATAATGAGTGTTTTAATTCATCAAATAGAATATGGTTTGTATGATAGAACAAAATTTAATGATAAAACATATAATTTTCTAAAACTTTGTTACCAGTACAATCGAAACTATCAAACAAATATTAAAATACCATTATATAATAACTGTTTTTTTGATACTTTAATTTAAAATTATAGTAATTTTTAATAAATTATGGTATGCTAAAAACATAAGTTAAGGAGAGTAGAAAAACGATGTATACATTATGCAAATATGAAGATGAAACAGAATTGGTTATTTCAGATATTATTACTAGAGATAATGGTGACGAGGTAATAAGAGTTATTTTTGAAAGACCAACATAGCACGGATTTGATACATTGATATTTGAGTTACCAAGTTATAAAATTGTAGAACAACATGGAAAGTATACAGAAGAAGAAATAGAGTTAATCAAAAATGTAGTAGAACAAGGAGCAACACATTTTTTTGAAATTGCAAGAGAAAAATGAACCGATTCATATACACATATTAAATGGAAGAAAAATTAAAATAGTTTTAGAAGGTAACTTATAATAAATATTCATAAAATTAATTATTAACATTTGATTATATAAGTATATTTTGATATAATATACTTATATATTTTTGGAGATAAAAATGGAATATAATGTAATAAATGAATATGTTGGAAAACGACTTGACATATATGTGTTAGATATATTAAGCAAAACTAGAAAAATAACTAGGAGCTATATAAAAAAATTAATAGATGAAGGAAATATAAGGGTAAATAATTGTATTGTTAAATCTGGATATTGTTTAAAACAATATGATAAATTAGAAATTAATATACCTGAGGATAAATTATCTAATATACAACCTGAAAACATACCACTAGACATAGTATATGAAGATGATGATATTATTATAGTAAATAAAGAAAAAGGAATGGTAGTACATCCTGCAAATGGTAATTATAATTCAACCTTGGTCAATTCATTAATGTATTCGCATAAAGATAAGCTTTCTTCGATAAATGGTAATATTCGTCCTGGAATTGTTCATAGAATAGATAAAGATACTTCAGGAATATTAGTTATTGCTAAAAATGATAATGCACATAAAAATTTATCTTTGCAATTTAAAGAACATAGTATAAATAGAAAATATATAGCTTTAGTTAAAGGAATTTTAAAAGAAGATATAACAATAAATTTACCTATTGGTAGAAGTACAAAAGATAGAAAGAAAATGGCAGTAACATATAAAAATTCAAAAAATGCAATAACTCATATACATGTATTAAAAACATATTATAATTCTAATGTTACATTAGTAGAGGCTACACTTGAAACTGGTAGAACTCATCAAATTAGAGTTCACATGTCATATATTAATCATCCACTTGTAGGGGATAAAGTATATGGTAAAGGTGATAGTAAATTTAAAGTAGAAGGACAAATGTTACATGCAAAATATTTAGGTTTTAAGCATCCTAGAACAAATAATTATATTGAGTTTGATTCTAATTTACCAAAATATTTTTTAGATGTTTTAACTATATTAGATAAAAAAGAAGAAAGCTAATAGTAAATTAGCTCTCTTAATATATATCAACATAAGCTTATGATAATATATAATATGCAATATTTATATATTTGTGATAGGGTAATTTTAATTGTATTTTAGGTGATAAAGTGGAAAGGTTAAATAAATATATAGCTTCTTGTGGAATATGTTCAAGAAGAGCTGCTGATAAATTAATAGAAAGTGGAAAAGTAAGCATTAATAATAAAATAGAAAAAGAGCTTGGATTTAAAGTTAAAGAAGATTCAGATGTAGTATGTGTAGATGGAAAAAAAATAGAAAAATCTAATAAAAAAATTTATATATTATTAAATAAACCTAAAGGATACGTTACAACTAGTAAAGAACAATTTAATAGAAAATGTGTACTTGATTTAATAAAAGAAAAGATTAGAGTATTTCCAGTAGGTAGACTTGATATGAATACAGAGGGGTTATTATTACTTACAAATGATGGAGATTTTGCAAATAAAGTAATACATCCTAAAAATGAGATAGAAAAAACATATATTGTTACTACTAATAAAAAAATAACATATGAAGATATAAATATCTTAACTCAAGGTGTAGATATCGGAGATTATATAACTAAGCCTGCAAAAGTAAAGCTAATTGATGAATATAATTTTGAAATTAAAATAACTGAGGGAAAGAATAGGCAAATAAGAAGAATGTGTTTAGCAGTTAATATTTTTATTAAGAATTTAAAAAGAGTAAGTATAGGAAAACTTACTTTGGGTAATTTGCCATTAGGAAAATATATAGTACTTAATAAAAATAGAGTAAAAGAAGTATTTAGTAAATAGTAATATTGAAAAAAATAGTTATAAAAAGGACCTACTTTATTTAATAAAATAGGTCTTTATTATATGTAAAATATGATAATATTTAAATTCTAATGTTTTCTTTTTCTTGCAGCCTCTGATTTCTTTTTCCTTTTAACACTAGGTTTTTCATAATGCTCTCTTTTGCGTATTTCGGCAAGGACACCATATTTTGCACATTGTTTTTTAAATCTTGCTAATGCATTGTCTAAACTTTCATTGTCTTTTACTTTTATTCCTGGCATATTGTTTCCCTCCCTCCATAAATTTTAACATTAAATTATAATAAAATAAATTTTATAATTACTATTAGATTATACAATACATTTATATATAAGTCAAGTAAACATAAGAAAAAAATAAATATGTAGTAAAAATAGTATTAAAGTTACAGTTATAAAAAGTAAGAATAATAGTAATTATAAGTTATATTTAATATTTATATATTTTAGTAATAATGCAGTACTTGACTTAATAATATAATTAATATATAATTATAAAATATTAAATGATAATTGGTATATATAAAGAGGAGATTTGATAAATGAATGGGGAAAAAATTAAATTAGATAAAGAAAAGATAATAAATAATTCAATAGTAGCAACTATTACAGTTGTATTTTCAACAATTATAATAGGTGCACTTATTATTATAATTTTACCACAATTAAAAGCTAGTAAATATTCATCTGATACTTTATCTAAAATGGAAAGAATAGAAGATGCTATTAATATGGTAAAGAGTAAATATATAGAAGATATAGACACAGATAAATTAATAGATGGCGCAATTGAAGGTATAGCTAATGCTACTGGAGATCCGTATACAAGATATATGGATCAAGAAGAATATGATGAAATGCTAAGTCCAGGTGGAACTGAAGAATATGGTGGACTTGGTATACATATTACTTATGATAGTAAAACAGAAGGAATACTTATAATAGGTATTATGCCTAATAGTCCAGCTCAAGAAGCTTCACTAAAAGCTGGAGATGTCATAGTTGCTGTAGGTGATACTTTAGTTACAAGTGATACATATCAAGATTGTGTAGATGCCTTAAAAGGGGAAGAAGGAACAACTGTAAATTTAATTATAAATAGAGATAATAATAATTTTGCAAAGGAAATAACAAGGAAATTAATAACAGCTAATAATGTTGAATCACAAGTTCTAGACTCAAATATTGGATATATAAAAATATGGTCTTTTGATACAGATGTATATAATCAGTTTAAAGTAGAATTTGATAAATTAAAAGCTAAAAATATAAATGGATTAGTAATAGATGTAAGAAATAATCCAGGAGGGCTTGTAAATGATACTATTAAAATATTACAATTAATGCTACCTAAATGTGATCTTATTAAATTAGTATATAAGGATTCATCAGAAAAAGTGTATAAATGTGATGGTAAAAATGAAATTAATATACCTTTAGTTGTACTTACTAATTCAAGAAGTGCAAGTGCATCAGAGATACTTTCAGGAGCTATTAAAGACTCAAATAAAGGAATTATAATTGGAAATAAAACATTTGGAAAAGGAATAGTACAAGAAGTAGAAAAGTTAGATGAAAGTGGTGCATTATCTATTACAGTTGCGAAATATTATACTGCAAGTGGTATTGAAATTCATAAAAATGGTATAGAACCTAATATAGTAGTAGATTTACCAGAAGATGTAAAAAATGATTCAATGATACCATATGATAAGGATACACAATTAAAAAGAGCAATTGAATATATAAAGAATGGTAAATAAAAATGTAACTAAAAAGTAATATATTTTAACTTTCTTTTTTAACTAAAATAATACTAAAATATAGAGTAATAAAAGTTTACGTAATTTTGTAATATTAAACTTTTATTACTTTTTTTTACTTTGACTTTTACTACATAAAGTGCTATAATTTGACAAACGAGAGGAATTTGGGTGATATATATGTTATCAAAGGATTCATTAGTTAAGGTAAAACAAGATGTAGAAAGTTATGTAGGACAAGAGATATTAGTAAAGGCAAATATTGGAAGAAATAAATGTATTTTTAAAAAGGGAGTAATTTCAAATACTTATTCAAATTTGTTCGTTTTTAAAGAGGCTAATACAGAAAATAAATTATCATATAGTTATACAGATTTAGTAACTAATACACTTGAAATATCACTTCCAAATGGTGAACTGTTAACAAATTATGATTTTTCTACGCCTAAATATACTAGATTATAAGTGGCGATTATAAGAGGGAATGTTTATAAAAAAGTGGTAATTAAGATAATATAAAACATCTTAATTGCCACTTTTTTATAATATAAAATATGTAAGTATTATAAAATGACGTTATTTTACATAGCGCCATTTCTTTTTTTGCTAAAAATAGATGAATTATTTATGCCTTATACTCATTTTTCTACAATTCTTTTATACAAATTAGTGTATAAATTATATATATAAAAGGAGAGTATAATGATTAATGAAATATTAAAAATTCTTCCAGAGAACATTTCTACAGAAATTAGTAGTTTTGGTACAAAATCTGGAATAACAGAAATTAGATTAAGAGTTAAAAGAAAAGTAATTGTTATAACTAATAATATTGAAGTTGAACTTAGTAGTTTGGTAAATATAAAAGATATACTTGATATTTTAGTTAGAGTCTCAAATAATTCGATATATGCTATACAAAATGATATAAATAATGGATTTATTATAATAAATGGCGGACATAGAATTGGAATATGTGGAGAAGCTGTAATACAGGATGGAAAAATAAAGAATATAAAATATATAAATAGTATGAATATTAGAGTAGCAAAACAAATACTTGGATGTGCAGATAAAATAATGCCGTATATTATTGTAAACAACATGTTAGAAAATACACTTATTGTATCACCACCACGGTTGTGGAAAAACTACTATATTACGTGATGTCATAAGGCAAGTAAGTAATGGTGTAAAATATTTAAAATTTAGTGGTAAAAATGTTGGATTAGTTGATGAAAGAGGAGAAATAGCTTCAGTATATCAAGGTATACCAAGTTTAGACGTTGGAAAAAGGACTGATATTATGTCTAATATTCCAAAATATTTAGGAATAGAAATGATGACTAGAAGTATGGGAATATCTGTAATAGCCACTGATGAAATAGGTGGAAATTTAGATATTGAAGCAATTAAATATGCAAGTTTTAGTGGGGTTAATCTTTTATTTACGATGCATGGAAAAAATATTGATGATGTTAGAAATAAAAGTGATATAGCAGGATTACTAGATAATAATGTATTTTCTAATGTAATTTTATTATCTAAAAATAATGGACCAGGAACAATTGAAAAAGTATATAAAACTTATAATAAAAAATTGGAGGTGGTATAAAATGATAGGTATAATAAAGTTAATAGCGTCAATAATTATAATATTTGTCTGTGGATATATAGGAGTGTATAAATCAAAAAAATTAAAACTAAGGGAAGAAATCTTAAGAGAAATGATAACTTTTTTAGAATTAGTCAAAAATGAAATAAATTATATGTTAAATCCTCTACCAAATGCTTATGAAATTTCTAGGCAAAGTTTAAATACTTCCTTAAAAGATGTTATGGGAGCAATAGTTGTAGATATGCTTAAGTTAAATAATCAAGTATTAATAGAAAATAGTATTATAGAAAATGTAAATAAAATTAATGAAATCTCAAATTATGATAAAGAAATTTTTATATCCACCTTAAAAAATTTAGGTAGAAGCGATATAGAATCTCAATTTAATATTATAGATAATACTATAAAAATATTAAATAATCAAATTAATGAAGCAAATGAAATAAAACTTAATAATTCTAAGATATATAAAACTGTAGGAATTATATCAGGAATTATGATAGTAATAATATTTATATAATAGGTGAGTTTATGGATATAGATTTGTTATTTAAAATAGCTGGTATTGGTATTTTAGTTGCTGTATTAAATCAGGTACTTACAAAAGCAGGTAGGGAAGATCAAGCTATGATGACTACACTTACAGGACTTATTTTAGTACTTATGTTAGTAATAACACAAATAAGTAATTTATTTGATACTGTAAGAACCGTTTTTAAATTATAGGTGAGTTTATGGATATATTTAAAATTGTAGCTTTTGCAATATTTGGTGTAGTAATGATAGTAGTAATAAAACAACAAAAACCTGAAATGGCACTTATACTTTCAATAGCAACAGGAATAATGATAATTATAGTAGCTGTAACAAAGATTTCTGGTATTGTATCTCTTTTAAATGAATTAATAGATAAATCTGGAGTAAACAAAGATTTTTTAACGTTAATTATTAAAGTAACAGCTGTAGCATATATTATTGAATTTGGAAAAAATATTTGTATAGATGCAGGTCAAAGTGCTATTGCAACAAAGCTTGAAATGGCAGGTAAAGTTATAATAGTAGTTTTATCCCTTCCTCTTATTAGTTCACTTATTACAGTTTTAACAGGATTGGTATAATAAAATGAAAAATTTAATTATAAAAATAAATAGTATAATTTTAATTTTGCTAATTTTTAATTTTTATATAAATTTCGTATATGCAGATGAAAAAACAACTGAAGGAATTACTAAAAATATTGCAAACTCATATAACTTAGAAGAGTATATAAACACTATAAATAGTAATATAAATAAGATAAGTGATGAAGATATAGACTTAAATAGTTTAGCAAGTTCGTTAATTTCAGGTCAAAAAGCAGACTATAATAGTATTGTATCTAAAGTTATTAAGCTTTTTTCTAAGGAACTACTTAGTACAATAAAAGGTGCTATTAGTATATTTATTATAGTAATTATAATGGCAATTATATCTAATTTTAGATTAGATAAGGAAAGTAGTGTTATTAAAATTGCACATTTAGCATGCTTCCTAGCTATTGCCACTATAACTATATCTACTTTTTTAGAAACAATTGAAATGTTTAAAAAAGTAGTAGGTACACTTACTACTTTAATGCAAATAATATCACCTTTTTTACTTACAATTTTAGTTTCTACAGGTGCAATAACCTCTACAGGGATAATACAACCTCTTTTATTATTTTTGGCTAGTGCAATAGGATTTATCGTAAATTATATAATAATTCCATTATTTACAATTTCTCTTGCATTTATAGTTATTTGTAATATATCAGAGAATATAAAATTAGAAAGTATGGCTAAATTATTTACAAAATCTTCATTATGGATAATTGGAGTTGTATTTACAATTTTTTTAGGTATATTATCACTTGAAACCTCAATTAGTTCATCTGTAGATTCACTTACAGTAAAAACTACACAAGCAGCTATGTCTAATTTTGTGCCTGTTGTAGGAAAATTCTTTTCAGACAGTTTTGAAAGTGTAGTTGGAGCTACTAAAATTGTTGGAAAAGTAGGAGGCGGTATAGGAATTATTTCTGTAATAATAATAGCAATTGTTCCTATAATAAAAATAGCGAGTATAATGGGGGTATATATGTTACTTAGCTCTTTGGTTGAACCATTAGTAGAAGATAGTACTATATCAAAATATATATCATCATTTGCTGATATGTATAAAACATTACTTGGAATTTTAATAGGAATAATGATATTATTTATTATTTCTACAGGGATAATATTAAATTTAGTAAGTAGTATTGTTGTATAAACTTACTAATTAAATTTATATTTATGTTTGATAAATAATGTTAATATCATATTAATATTATTATATAAGGAGAAAACAAATGATAGAGATATTTAAAAATTGGATTGTATCAATGTTATGTATTGGAATATTTACTACAATAATACAATTAATAATTCCAAAAACTAATTTAAAAAAATATATTTACACTTTGATAGGAATAGTAACTATTACTGTTATAATATCGCCTGTTATAGATATGTTCAAAAGTAATAGTATGGAAGATAGTGTATCTGAAGTTTTGGCAAAATTTTCAAATACTAATGATAAAAATATTAATATAGATAAAATAAAAGATAAAAGTGATAATGTTGTAAGAGAACAATTTATTTTTATGATAAAAGATGATATAAAATCAAAACTTGAGTTAAAGGGAATTATAGTAAATAATGTAGATATAAAACTTAATGATAATTATGATATTCAAAGAATTACAATTAATATAAAAAGTGCAGGAAAAAATAGTAGTGGAATTGATAGTGTAAATAGTATAGTAACATATATACATGATGAATATGAAATAGAATATTCTAAGATAACAGTAACTGAGGAGGGAAACTAATATGAATTATTTAGAAACTATGAAAAATATAATTAAAAATAAAGAAAGAAGATTAAGTAATCTTATACTTTTAGTAGTTCTTTGTGTTATAATTCTTATCTTTGCCAACTATAGTTTTAAAGATAATTCAAATAAATCTACAAAAGTAAATGATAATAGTAATAGTACAAGTACTAATGGAAATATAAATAATAATGGAATAGATGAAAAATATTATAGTTTAGAATCTAAATTATCAACTATTCTTTCTCAAATTCAAGGATTAAGTGATGTATCAGTAGTATTGTCATATAGTGAAGATTCTAAACAAAATATAGTATATGATTCTAAAGAAGAAACAAGAGAAGGGCAAACAACTGTAGAAAAAACAGTAGCATATAATGAAGAAGGAAATAATAAAAGTGCAGTTGTTGAAAGTGTAGAATTACCTAAAATTGAAGGCGCAATAGTAGTAGCTAAAGGAGCAAATAATGTAGATATTAGATCTAAGATTGCAAGTGCTGTATCTTCAGTTACGAATATACCAGTATATAAGGTTCAGGTTTTTGAAAAGCAAGGGTAGGTGTTTATTATTTTAAAAGTAATTAAAAAAAGTAAAATAGCAATTTTATCTTTAATACTTATGGCAGTTATTGCAGGATATATTAATTATAAATATAATCCAGAAAGAGAAAAAAATTTAGGTCAAACTATGTACGTAAATGGTAAAGATAGTTTTACTTATGATAATGTAAGTATATATTCTGAAAATAATAATGAAGTTGAAAACAATAATGAAACTGCTGAGAGTATAGAAAATGATAGTATAAGTGATGATGATGTTTTAGCTGTGTTTAAATATGATAGAGATAATATGTTTTCTGAATTAAGTGAAAATTATAATAATATAATAAAAAATGAAAAAACGTCTGTTGATGATATAAAAGAATATCAAAAGAAATTGAGTGATCTGATTACACAAAAAAATCAAATTATTATGGTAGAAAATGTAATAAAATCAGAAGGAATAGATAATGTAGTAATAATTCCTACAGATAATGATAATGTAAATGTTATCATTTCAAGTAAAGATGAAATGAAATCTGAAGATATAGCAAAAATTCAACAAATATTAGTTGATCAATTAAGTGCTAAACCTGACAAAATAACT
The DNA here is from genome assembly GCA_947626975.1 of uncultured Clostridia bacterium. Classification (GTDB taxonomy): domain Bacteria; phylum Bacillota; class Clostridia; order TANB77; family CAG-465; genus CAG-465. The sequence goes on along the minus strand of CANQUF010000009.1, from coordinate 15,679 downwards.
ATTACTTGCAAATAATATTACATATATATTTCAAATATATAAAAAAATAATTACTAATCTGTCAAATCTTGAAAAAAACCGCAAAATATGATAAATTATAATATATTAATACAAAAGATTTATGGAGGTTTATTAATAAAATGAAAATTAATTCTAAAAATATTGCTATAGTTATATTAATAGTTGTTGTTATAATTTTATCTATATTTTTAATTATAAAAAATAAAAATAATGGAAATGGAAATAGTGAGATAGCTACCTTTATAAAAGATGCAGTTGAAGTTCAAAATAATTTATCATATTATGTGGGAAATACATATTCAGATACGTTTGGAATATATACTAGAGAAGAAATTGTAACTGCAAGAAAAAAGGATGTAAAAGAAAACGCAGATATATCTAAACTTACATCTATTGTAGATACAAATAGTAAAATTGATTCACAAAATGGGACATGTTATAAAATATCTGAAGAAAATTATAAAAAAATATTAAATGTTGATTTACCAAAATATGATGGAATAACATGGTATATACAAGATGGTTCTTTAATAAAAGTTCATTTAAACATAAAACCAGATTGGTGGAATGAAGATTTAAGTTGTTTAGAAATATAACAATTGTTTAGTTTTTAGGGAGTGAAGTTATGGAATCTAAAAGAGGATTATCTTTAATTGCTTTAATTTTGATTATTATAATAATTGTTATATTAGCATCTATTGTTACTGTTAAATTATTAAAAAACAATCCTAGTGATCCTTCAAAAATTTCTAGTCTATCTGAAAATAGATTAAATTTAAACATAGCTATGACAAATTATATATCTAAATGTATGGCTCAAACTGATGGAAAATTCAAAATTAGTGAAATATTATTTGATAAAAGTTTATCAGGAGAAAATATTGAAAATATAGTAGCAATTGTAGATGAAAATTCTAGACTGGGTGAAACAGATTATTATAAAATTAATTCAGAGTTAGAAAAAGTTTTAGAAGTTGAAGCAAAAAAGTATTCTAGTGCAAATTGGTACGTTGATATTCAAACGGGAAGTTTTTATTTAATTTATAATTCTAATAAATTAGATACACCTGATTGGATGTATAATGAGGATAATAAAAATAAAGCTGATTCGAACTTATCTCAATTTGTTATGTATATAGATAATAATAATGTTAAAAGTATTTCTGAATAATTAATAAAATGGGGGAAAATATTATGATTAGATCTAGCAAATTAGGTAAAAATAAAAAGTCAACTTTAATAGGAAATGATTTTATAGAAAGAGGACTATTAACTGAGAGACAAGTTGAAAAAGTCTTAGATTATCAAAATGAACACAAAGAGTTAAAATTTGCTGAAATTGTAGATATTTTAGAAATGTGTAATAAAGAGGATTTATTAGATACTCTTTCAAATAATATTGGTATAAAAGGCGTAATTCTTAATGAAAAAATTGATATAAATCCTTTAAAATATTTACCAAGAGATGTTATTATAAATTATAAAGTTATACCGTTTGAAGAGAATGGTAATAAATTAAAACTTGCTTTTTCTGATCCACTAGATAATGAAAGAGTAGAAATGATAAGAAAAATTTTAAAAGATAATGGATATGAAATAGAAGTATATGTAACGTTATATACTTCTATAATGAAATTAATTTCAAAAATAAAAAATATAAAAACTGATTATATTGATTAAATATATAAAAAATGAGATTTGCTATTGCAAACCTCATTTTTTGTATTTAATTTGAATTAACATATGTATTAGCAGGAGCAACTATTTTTTTAATATTTCCAACCTTTATAACTGGCATTGTTGTATTGTATTCTCCTTTAATTATAACACCTGTTATTTCTACCCATTCATTTTCAATAAGCTTTGAAGCGGTTTTATGCTCGCATAGAAATCCTGCAACTGTGTTTTCATTATTTATTACTGTATTTCTACCACATACAAAATAATTTTCTTTAAAATCAGGCATTTTAAAAATAAATCCACTTATCTTAATTGTTTTACCTATATTTTGATCAATATTATCATGTATAGTTTTTAATGCATCTATGTAATTTTCATCAGTTAAAATATAATCGTAGTTACTAGCTGATTTTGATGTTACATTATCTGTTGCATTTGCAGTTCTTGAAAATTCTATTATCGTAATTATTGCTAATATTAATATTATGCAAATAAAAATAACTTTCTTAAAATTTAACTTAAAGTTTATAACAAACATATAACCCACCTAACCATTCTATAAATCTGTATAGTAATATATATTCATTTCAATTAATTATATGAATTATTTATATAATAATTTTTATAATAGGAAAGTAAAAAAAGTACATGTTTAAATATTTAAAATTTAAGAGTAAAAAAGTACAGTTTAGTTTAATAAAATTATAATTATTATAAATTTTGTTGATAAATTACTATATTTTATATTCAAATTTTATATATTATAAAAAACATTACATAAAATTATAAAAAAAACTTGCAAAATAAAAAAAAATAGTGTAAAATGTAAACATACATGGAGGGCTAATAATGAAAGTTATAATTGATGAATTTATTGAAAATTTAAAACAAAGACAAGCATCACCTAATACGCTTGCATCATACGAAAGAGATCTTATACAATTTAATGATTATTTTGAATCTCAAAATAAAAAAATTTTTGATTTAACAAAAGATGATATGAATGAATATGTAAATCATTTAATTGCAGAAGGCAAGTCAAATTCAACAATTTCAAGGAGCGCTGCTTCTATAAAAAGCTTATATAGATATTTGGTAAATAAAAAAATTGCAGAAGAAAATATTGCTATAGATGTTAAAGTACCTAAAGTAAGCAGAAAAGAGCCTATGATACTTACTGACAGTGAGATTGAGAAATTATTAGAACAACCTGATACATCTGATCTTAAAGGTCAAAGAGATAAGACTATGCTTGAAGTTTTATATGCTACTGGTATAAGGGTAACTGAATTGGTATCATTAAGAATAGAAGATGTTAATTTTACAAATGGTTTTATAAGAGTAAAAAAGAAAAATGTAGAAAGACATATACCACTTGGTAATCGCTCTATTAAATGTTTAAAAGAATATATTGATAAAGTAAGACCTTTATTAATAAGAACTGAAGATGAAAAAACTTTATTTATAAATACAAATGGTCAAAAAATGACAAGACAAGGATATTGGAAAATATTAAAACAATATAAAGAACAAGCAAAAATTGATAAGGATATAACTCCACATACTATTAGACATTCTTTTGCAGTTCATATGTTAGAAAATGGTGCTGAACTTAAAACAGTTCAAGAATTACTTGGACATACTGATGTAGCTTCAACTATGATGTATACACAAATTGCTAATATGTCTTTAAAAGATGATTATATGAAATCTCATCCTAGAGCTAATATGTAATTTTCATTAAACCATAATTTAACTTAAAATGAAATTAATAAATTGTTATTGAGATGAATTTAAATTTATCTCAATTTTTTGATATAATTTTTAACAAATAAAGTTTATTAAAATCAATTATATATATTATTGAAAAATAAAATAAAATAATATATAATATTTAATGTAAGAGTTTAGGAGAAATAATGGAAGATTATATAAATAATATTGACTTACAAAATATATCTGTACAGACTTTAGCCTTTATTGGAGATGCTGTATATAATGTATATATAAGGTTATATCTTGCAAGTAACAATAATTTAAAAACTGGAAAATTGCATAACAAATCTATAAAATATGTAAGTGCTAAAGGTCAATCAAAAATAATAGATAAAATTATAGATATATTAACTGAAGAGGAAATAAATATATATAAAAGAGGTAGGAATACTAATATAAATACTATATCTAAAAATGTAGATATAATTGAATATAAAAAAGCTACAGGTTTTGAAGCTTTAATAGGATATTTATATTTAACTAAAAATAATGATAGATTAAATTTTTTAATAGATTTATGTATTAAAAATGCAGATTAGGAGGAAAGTTTATGAAAAACGAGGATAATGATAAAGTAAAATCACAAAATAATTCAGAATATAATATAAGTGAAAAATCTAAAAAAGAAATACAAAAAGGATATGAATATTTATTAAAGCAAGTAAATAAAGCAAAACCTTTAACACAAGAACAGAAGCAAGAACTTGAAAAATATGTAAAAGAAGCTTTTTCATTTGATGAAGTAATAGAAAGTATTGATATATCAGGTGAAAAATATAAAGTTATTTTTACTGATGGAGAAGAACAATTAGTATATGATAATGGTGAGTTTTTTATTATAAGTTCAGTTGATTCAAAAATTGTAAAAGCTAAAAAGAAAAGAAATGAAGCTAGAAATATCTATATAGAATATTTTATAAAGTATCAATTAAACCCTATAATAGAACAAAAAAATAGACATGAAAAAATTAAAATAATATCTGGTGTTAATAAAGAACCAAAATTAAAAAACAAAAATAGTAAGAATTTATCAGAAAAAGAAAAGCTAAGAGTAAAAGAAGAAAAAACTAAGACAACTCAAGAAGAAATAACTAAGGTTAATAATAAAGCAAATAAAATGAAAGACGATGATTTATTAAGATAAAAGATAAAAATTTTTTATAATTTATACAAAAATTGTTAAAAAATTATAAAATTCTAAATATTAAAAGTTAAATGTTGAAAAATTTTTTTTATTAATATATAATATTACAAGGAGGTAAATATTATGAAAAAAGGTTTATTAATTACAATTATATTGATTGCATCTTTAATTATAATAATTGGTATAATAATTGCAGTTTTATTTGGTGTGGGAGTTATTAAATTAACTAAAGAAAAAACACCTATTACATTAGATACATTTAAAAGTTCCATGGAAGAAAAAGGATATACACTTATAAATGCTAAGAATCAAATTTCAGATTATAATAATATAAATCAAGTGTACATTGCAATTAGTGGTGATAATACATATCAGATAGAATTTTATGAACTTTCTGATGAGAACGTAGCAATAAATTTCTATAACGATAATAAATCTATTTTTGAATCATCAAAAGGAAATAATTCAATTACATCAAATATTAGTGCAAGCAATTATTCGAGATATTATACTGATTCTTCAACTGGAAAATATATGTTTGTTTCTAGAATAGGTAAAACTGTAATTTATGGTAATGTTGATAAAGCATATAAAGATAAAGTAAAAGAAATACTTGATGAATTAGGATATTAATAATATTTATATAACAAATAGTCCCCTACTTTTAAAAAGTAGGGGATATATTAACTTAAAGTGTTATTTACTAATAGCTTGTTTTACTTGTTCTACGTCAGCTTCACCTGCTGGAGCTGCTGGAACATAATATCCTTTTTCTTTATTTATCATATAAATTTTCCATTGTATATTTTCAAGTTTATTTCTATGTTCTATTAAAGAATCCCTAAAATTTTTATTATTAGATTGTTGGATTGCATAATTTATCATTGTAATCATACTATTTGTACATGATAATATATCATCCATTGCTACTTTTTCATTCATATATATGTACCTCCTATAACATACCTGAAAGTTCTGTCTTTAATGTATTTAATTCATCATATAAAGTATCAAGAACTTCTGTAATATTTTGATCTTGTGTTAAAGTTTTATAGTATGTAATTTTATCATTAAAATTAGTACTGTGTCCACATATATGTCTAATATTTTGTAATTCAATTTGATTTAAACTATCCATAAATTAACCTCCTTTAAATCAATACATAAATATTATTAGTATTTAAAAAAAATATATACTATATTTTATATATTTTTTTAATAAATAATTTATTATTTAATTGTAGGCTTTGAACATAAAGAAGCTAAGAATCCAAAAGTAATAGCTGCTGCAATACCTGCTGAACATGCTTTTACTCCTCCAACAAATATACCAAGGAATCCCATTTCATCAACAGCTTCTTTTACTCCATTTGCAAGTAAATATCCAAAACCAGATATTGGTACAGTAGCACCAGCTTTACCAAATTTAACTATTGGCTCATACACTCCTATTGCAGTTAAAATAACCCCCATTACAACAAATATTACTAATATTCTTGCAGCGGTAAGCTTAGTTTTATCTATTAAAAATTGACCAATTAAACAAATAATTCCACCAGTTATAAATACACAAATATATTCAAGAATCATATCCATATTTACACCTCATTTTCTATTGCAACTGCGTGTGCAATACAAGGTATTGACTCACCTTGTTGAATGGCTAATGGACTCATAAGAGCACCTGTAGCTACAATTAATATTTTGTTAAGTTTTTTTTCTTTTAATTGTTTGAAGAAATATCCACTAAAAACACTTGCCATACAACCACATCCACTTCCACCACAGTGCGTATCTTGTGAGTTATCATCAAATATTAGTACACCACAATCTTTATGAATGTTTGATATATCCATACCTTCATTTTTAAATTGTTCTACTAAAATTTCTGATCCAAGAACACCTAAATCTCCAGTTATAATTGCATCATAATAATCAGGTTTTCTTCCAGTATCCTCTAGATGTGTATATATAGTGTTAAATGCAGCGGGAGCCATTGCCCCTCCCATATTAGTCATATCCTTTATTCCATAGTCTACAATTTTTCCAGGAGTAGCATAAGTGATATATGCATCATTAGTAGTTGAAAAATCTTTTTGAACTATCAAACAAGAACCACTACCAGTAACTGTAACTTGTGCTGTAGGTGTTTTTTGATTACCATGCTCTAATGGTAGTCTAAATTGTCTTTCTGCACTGCAAAAATGTGATGATGTTGCAGCTATTACTTTATTTGCATATCCACCATCAACAAATATTGAAGATAAAAGAGTAGATTCTACAAAGGTTGAACAAGCACCATATAGTCCTAAAAAAGGAATTTGTAAATCGCGTATTGTATATCCAGAGGCAATACATTGATTTAGCAAATCACCAGCAAATATATTATCAATACTAGAGACGTCAACATTTGCTTTAGATAATAAATTATTTATACACTCACTCATCATTTCACTTTCTGCTTTTTCAAAGGTATCTTTTCCAAAAAATATATCTTCATTAGTAATATCAAAATAGTTACCTAAAGGTCCTTCTTTTTCTTTTTTTCCAACAATACTAGAAGTTTCTAATATTTTAGGAGTATTTTTAAATTTAATTGTTTGACTTCCAACTTTCATTTCTTCACCTCTTACATAAAAAACATTTTTATAATCCAATATATAAATCCTACACCAACAGATGTAGCTACTCCATATACTAAGACTGGTCCTGCAACTTTAAACATATTTGCTCCTAGTCCTAAAATATATCCGTCAAGTTTAAATTCAATAGCAGGTGCAACGATAGAGTTTGAAAATCCTGTTATTGGTACTGCTGAACCTGCACCAGCGAACTTTCCAATTCTCCAATATACATTTATAGCAGTAAGGAATGCACCTAAGAATATTAATACAATTGATGTAACTGTTGCAGCAGATTTTTCGTCTAGGCCAAAGTACATACTAATATTGCATATTACTTGACCAATAACGCATATAATTCCTCCAACTATAAAGGCAAGTACAAAATTTTTAAAAATTGGACTTTTTTTTGCTTTACTATCTACATAATCAGAATATTCTTCATTTGTCATTTTTATATTTGAACTCATTTTTAATCACCTAAATAATATTATTTGTTAAAAATTAAAAAAAATTCTAAAATAATAAATAATCAAAAGTATTTTAAAAATTTTATATAAATAATATATATAAGTAGAAAGTTTTATTTGTTATAAATATAATTTTAATTTTATATTTAATTTGATTTTAAAAAAATAGATAAAATTAAAAAAACAACATAAAAAGTATATATTGAAAATATGACAAATAAAAAATCGAAGTAATATTTAGAGGAGATATGTTATTATGAAAATTTTAACAGAAGAATAAATTATTGAAAGAATATATGCAGAAAATACTATTAGAAAATTAAAAAAAAATTCAACTAATTGGATAAAAAAAGTAGTAATAAAAAAGATAATAGATTAAATATTCTTTATAAAGTGACTATAGAAGCCGAAAATTTGAAAGTAAGAAAATCAGAAGTAGTAAAATTATAGATATAAAAATAATAAAATATAGAAATTTACACCCTGCTATTAAATCAAATTATTAAAAAGTGTCGATTGATATTGTTAAAAAGTGTCGACTAATATTATTAAAAAGTGTCGATTAAGTATTGACTATTTAAAAAGGAAATGATATATTTATTAAAGAGGTGAATAAAATGGCCCTTAATAATAAAGAATATAGAAAAAGATTGATTGAAAAAAAATTAGAAGAGTATTTGTCTGTATTTGGAGCTGTTAGTATAGAAGGCCCAAAGTGGTGTGGAAAAACTTGGACATCATTAAAACATTGCAAAAGTGAAGTATATATGGATGATTATGATGTAAGAGAAATGGCCAAAATAGATGTAAGATCAATTTTTAATAATGATTTTAAAAAAAAGCCGCAATTAATTGATGAATGGCATTTAGTACCAACAATATGGGATGCTGTAAGGCGTGAATGTGATAAAACTTCTGAAAAAGGGATGTTTATTATAACAGGCTCTACAACTTTACCAAGTAAAATAATAAAAGAAAAAGTACATCATTCAGGAGTAGGAAGAATTGGAAGACTAAATATGTATACAATGAGTTTATATGAATCAGGTGATTCTTCAGGAAAGGCATCTTTAACTAAAATGCTAAGCAATACGCAAGGAACAATAAATAATGGTAATATAGAAATATTACAATTAGCAAAATTAGTAATAAGAGGAGGTTGGCCAGCTAATATAAATGTAAGTGAAGATAAAATAGGATTAATTCCAAAGTCATATATAGATTCAATTTTAAATATAGATATGAATGAAGAAATAGAAAAAAGAAGAGATAAGAATAAAATGAAAATGTTGCTAAAATCACTAGCAAGAAATGAATCTTCAATAGTAGGAAATAAAACAATAATAAAAGATATAGAAGAATATGAAAATAGTAAAGAACTTTTATCTAGCAGAGATACTGTAATTGATTATTTAGATGTATTAGATAGATTACATTTAATAGAAAATCAAGAAGCATATGGTGAAAATTATAGATCACCTAATCGAGTTGGTAAATCTCCTAAAAGACATTTTACAGATCCATCACTTGCATGTGCTTGTTTAGGTTTAACACCAGAAAAACTTTTAAAAGATTTAAATACATTTGGTTTTATGTTTGAATCACTGGTAGAAAGAGATTTAAGAATATATATGGATTATTTAGATGGACATTTGTATCATTTTAGGGATAATGTTACTAGATTAGAAGTTGATTCAATTTTAGAATTTTCAGATGGAGAATATGCAGCTGTAGAAATAAAGTTGGGATATAATCAAGTAGAAGAAGCCAAGAGAAACTTATTAAATTTTTCTAATAATATGTTAAAAAAACCATTATTTATGTGTATTATAGTTGGAAAATGTCCAGCAGTTATAAAAGATAAAGAAACGGGTATTTATATTATTCCAATTACTGCATTAAAACCATAAATAATAAATTAAAAGAAAATATATGTAGTATATTAATTATGCATGCAAAAAAATGCACTGCTTTTGTAACTAGGATTTTGTCAAGTAAAGTTCAAATTTTTATTTGTTAAAATTTTTAGTACTAATTAAATAATAAAAAAGGGTATAAAAATCTATAAGGTATAGAAATTTATGCCTTTTTATTATTAAAAAATTTTTTAACTATTATAAAGATAAAAGTGATATAAAAAATAATAAAATATAAAAAATAAGTATATAATTTAAAATATAAATTAATACAATATATATTTAATTATTACATTGTTTTTTGATTTATAATCTATCTTTATTTTTTAGTTTACACACTTTTTTCTATCTTCTTAATTTTTTTTCTAACTTATTCTCAAATCATTGAAAAATAAAAAAAAGTCTGATATAATAAAGTGAACTAAAAATATAGCAATTTGGAGGTAGTATTAAATGGAGAACGAAAAGAAGTTTAGTAGTGAAATGTTTGGCTATGACAAAAAAGAGGTTGATGAATATATAAAAGCTCTAAAAGCTGAATATGAAAGTAAATTACAAGCAGAACGTTCTGATGCAAATAGAGTATCAAATGAACTTACTATATTAAAAAGAAAATTAGAAAAATATGAAGTAGATTATGTTACAAGACAAGAAAAAGTTGCTAATGCACTTATAACGGCAGAAGATCAAGCAAAAAAAATAATTGAAAATTCTAGAATTCAATCAATGCAAGAAAAGGAAAGGATTGAGCACTTAATTGAGATGGAGAAGGAAAAACTTCTAGATATAAAAAAAGAGGTAATAGAATTAAAAGAAAAAACAATAAAAATTTTGGATAAATATAGCAATGATATGAATAATTTATTAGATTAGTAATATAAAAATTAAACCGTAATATAAATGAGATTAAGGAGATTAATTTTATGAAAATTGCGGTTGCTTTTTTAAATAAAAAGAAAAAAAACAAATTAGAAAGAATAATAAACAATAATATTTTAAAGAAAGAAAAAACATCTTTAAGTGATTATTTTAATTCAAATAAAATAAAAAAAGAAGATAATAAAGAAAAAATATTTGTTAAAAATTTTATTAGAAATATAAAGGACAATAATACTGAGAGGAAAAAATATAGTTTAAATGAAAACAAGTCTAGTATAGATATAAATAAAAGTATATTTTTAAATATATTTATAGTATTTATTATTTTATTAATATATATTAAATTTAATGGTATCTCTTCGAAAAATTTTGCTTTAGCAACAAATTTTAGACAAGCAGAAGATAGTAATATAAGTCTATCTAGTATATATAAACTTTATGGAATATATAATGATAAAAATTATATTATTGCAGATAATGGTAAAATAGAAAATAAAGAAAATGATAATTCTAATAATGAAGACCAATCATATGTAGAATATAACGGAAGAAATGTATATGAAGTATTAGATAGTATTAGTGATAATAAAAAGGACAGAGGAGTAGTTAATAATCTTTCTGTTCAAATAACAGAAAATAGTGCTAATATTCAAAGAATAAGTGTAGGAAATATTAAAATATTAAATTATTCTAGTATAAGAGAAATAAATTTTGATAAAATATTAAATGAAAATGTAACACTAACAAAATCTAGTGATAAAATATTGCTCTATAGTACGCATACATCAGAAAGTTATACAAATAGTGAAAATTTTAAATTTGAATATTCTAGTACAATGAGATCGCAAGATCCAAATTATAATATGCTGGCAATTGGAAGAGAATTAAGTAATAATTTAAAAGAAAAAGGAATAAGCTCTATACATAATACAACTCCTCATGATTATGGTGCATATACTGGTGCATATTCTAAATCAAGAATAACAGTAAAAAATGCTATTCAAAATATGGGAGGAGCTGGAATATCTATAGATGTTCATAGAGATGCCATAGCAGATCTTACATATGCACCACGCGTAAATATACGAGGAATTGATGTAGCACAATGTATGTTTGTTATGGGAGTAGGTAGTGATACCACTGATAATCCATATTATGAAGATAATTTAAAACTTGCAATAAAAATGCAAACTATAGCAGAAGAGATATATCCAGGGCTATTTAAACCTATGATACTTAGAGATTCTGTATATAACCAAGATTTGAATAAATACTCAATGTTAATTGAAATTGGAGCTACAGGAAATACTATTGATGAAGCAATGAATACTACTAGATGTTTAGCAAATTTATTTAATATTGTATATAAAGATTGACTATATCATTTTTTATATGTTATAATTAATCGTGTTTTATAATAAATTTAAATTTTAAAGGGGGATAGATATTAAATGCCAGAAAAATTAGTAATAGTGGAATCTCCATCTAAAGCTAAAACAATAAAAAAGTATCTTGGAAATGACTTTGAAGTTATTGCATCACAAGGGCATGTAATTGATTTACCAAAAAGTAAAATAGGTGTTGATATTGAAAATAACTTTAAGCCTGAATATATAACAATGAAAGGAAAAGCTGGAATAATCAAAGAAATTAAGAAGTTATCAAAGAATAAATCAAAAATATATTTAGCAACTGACCCTGATAGAGAAGGTGAGGCAATTGCTTGGCATTTAAAAAATTTACTTAATATAACTGATGATACAAAATGTAGAATTGAATTTAATGAAATTACAAAAAGTGCAGTAAAAAATGCTGTTAAAAATGCAAGAACAATAGATTTAAATTTAGTTAATGCTCAACAGGCAAGAAGAATTTTAGATAGAATAGTAGGATATAAACTAAGTCCATTATTATGGAAAAAGGTAAAAAAGGGACTTAGTGCAGGTCGTGTTCAATCTGTTGCATTAAAAATAATTATTGATAAAGAAAGAGAAATTAAAAATTTTAAACCTACTGAATATTGGTTATTACAAGTAAATTTAAAATACAAAGATAATGTAGTTTTATCTAATTTTTATGGGTATAAAGATAAAAAAGTTGAACTTGTAAGTGAAGATCAAGTAAATGAAATTATATCTAAAATAGATAAAAAAGATTATATTGTTAGTGATATTAAAAAAAGTGAAAAGAAGAGAAATCCTGCACCACCATTTACAACATCTTCTATGCAACAAGATGCATCAAGGAAACTTGGATTTACAGTAAAAAAGACAATGATGGTAGCTCAAAAATTATATGAAGAAGGATATATTACATATATGAGAACAGATTCTGTAAGAATATCTGAAGAAGCAAGGGCTATGGCAAAAGAATATATAGAAACAAAATATGGTAAGGAGTACTATTTTAATAGATATTTTAAAACTAAAAAAAATGCACAAGACGCTCATGAAGCTATAAGACCAACACATATTGAGAATATGGATTTTATTAACAAATTACAAAAAGATGAACAAAAGTTATATACATTAATTACTAATAGATTTTTAGCAAGTCAAATGGAAGTAGCAATATATGATACTACAAGAGTAAAATTTAATGTAGAAGATTATACATTTTTTGCTAATGGTTCAGTAATTAAATTTGATGGATTTATGAGAGTATATACTGAATCTAAAGATGAAGGTACAAAGAACAATATAAATAAAAATAATGATGAAGATGAAGTTTTTGAAGATAAAGATATGTTGCCTGATTTTAAAATCGGTGATGTGTTAAAACCTAAAAAATTAATCAAAGAGCAGAAGTTTACTGAACCACCTAATAGATATACTGAGGCTAGTTTGGTTAAAGCTTTAGAAGAAAAAGGTATAGGTAGACCTAGTACATATGCTCCAACAATATCTACTATTGAAGATAGAAATTATGTTGAAAAAGAAAAAAAATATCTAGTACCAACAGAACTTGGAAATATAGTAAATGAGCTTATGGAAAATAATTTTTCTGATATAGTAGATGAAAAATTTACAGCAGATATGGAAAATAAATTAGATATGGTGGCTGAAAATAAAGAGGAATATATAAATATGCTAAAAGATTTTTATGTACCTTTTAGTAAAAGTTTAGAAGTTGCACAAGAAAAAATAGAAAAAATTAAAATTCCAGAAGAAGTAACAGATATAAAATGTGAATTGTGTGGAAGAAACATGGTCATAAAACAAGGAAGATTTGGAAAATTCTTAGCATGTCCAGGATATCCTGAATGTAAAAATGCAAAACCTATAGTACAGTCAATTGATATTCCTTGCCCTAAGTGTGGAGGAAAAATATTAATTAAGAAAACTAAAAGCAAAAGAAATTTTTATGTTTGTGAAAATAATACAAATACAGAAGATAGTAAATGTGATTATATTTCTTGGAATAAGCCAAAAAAAGAGGAAAAAACTAAAAGTACAAAAAATACTAGGAAAACAAAAAAATAAATGATAAATAATAGAATAATATATTTGTATAGTAAAATATTTTATACAATAAAAGTTATAGATAAAGTAAATGATTACAGGGAGTGCGCGTAATCATTTACTTTTTTATTAATAATTAAATTTGAGTTTTTAATATTATAGATTGTAATTTTAAAAATTTCCTTAAATATATTCTATAGGAATGATATAATTTTTTTCATCAATTAAGTGAATATCTTTACTTAGGCAAATAACTATTCCATTTGGTGAATTCATTTCAAATTTATTAATAACATTAAAATTTTTTATAGCATCTTTTCCAGGATTTGCACTTTTTTTTATTTCCACTGGATAGATATTATCTTCATGAATAACTAATAAATCAATTTCTTTGTCATTATTATCTCTGTAATAGTATAAATGTTTCTTAGGATCTCTTTGATTATTAGTATAACTTTTTACAATCTCTGATATAATATAAGTTTCAAAAATTTGACCGCTATAGTTGCTTCTTTGTAATGTTTCGCTACTTACATATCCAGTTAAATAACAAGCAAGTCCTGTATCCATAAAATAAATTTTAGGTCTTTTTATTATACGAGAAATATTGTTATTCATATGTGGTTGTAAAAGAAATATTATATATGTATTACTTAGAACACCAGTCCATTTTTTTATTGTTTCAGAGTCTATACCAACATCTTTTGCTATATCAGATGCGTTAAACTCTTGACCTGTTCTTGCCGCCATGCTACATATAAATTTCATAAATTTTGGTTCGTCTTGTATATTTATTATTTTTCTAATATCTCTTTCTATATATGTTCGTAGATAAGAAGAGAAAAATGCTTCAATATTAATATTATTATTTTTTTTATATAATTCTGGATAACTTCCTTTAAAAATCCTTTCAAAAATATTATTCATGTATTCATATTTTAAAGGCTTTTTATTTTTTATAATATTAATGTCTGGAATAAATATATCTTCTTCTAAGTTGTATATTTCTCTAGTAGATAATGGGTATAAGTCAATAATTCCAACTCTGCCAGCAAGAGATTCAGTAATATTTTCTATAGTTTCAAATATTTGAGAACCTGTAAGATAATATAAAGTTCCAACTTTCTTTCCATCGCCAAACATTTCATTTTTTCTAGCTTCATCAATTTTTATTTTTATATACGATAGTAAATTAGGAGCATATTGAAATTCATCAATAATAAGCGGAACACCATGTGCTCTTAAAAATCCCTCAGGATCTTCTATAGCAAGAAGTCTTTCTTTTATATCATCTAAACTAACTTCATTTATTTTTTGTTTTTTATTATTTGTAATATATTGTAATACTGTGCTTTTTCCAGACTGTCTAGAACCAGTAACTAGTATAGCCGGAAAGCTTCCATACATTTCATTTAATTTTCCTTCTATAGTTCTATGAATATAATTATTATGCATAAGTACCTCCAAATTTTTATACAAATTTCGAACTTAATTCGGAATTTGTATAAATTATATCATATTTTATTATATTATGCAATAGATTATTTAGAATTATTATATGAAAAAAACAATAAAATATGCTTTTTTGTGAGAAATGGGGAATATGCTTATTTTTAGATAATATCTATTTTTTAATATAATAGGAAAGTCATACCGAAAAAATTCAAAAAAGTGTAGGTTAACATAATAGTACTATACTAATAAAGTTTAA